>JANQLI010000148.1 GCA_028280675.1 Alphaproteobacteria bacterium | reverse complement strand
GTGCGAATTCCCTAAAGAAAAAACAGGGAATTTAAATTCCCTGTTACCTAAGAGAACAGGGAAATCAATTACCCTGATCATCAAATTATTCACGGACGTTCTCTAGCACCTAGTAGAACACATAGAAGTACAGGTTGTTCGTCAGTTAACGGAACACAACTGTCCGATGACCACTTATCAAGACGCGCCGTTCTGCATGCCACCGCACCGCACGAGACAACGCGACCGACTCGCTATCCCGGCCAATATTGACAAGTTCTTCCGGAGAGACCGAGTGATCGATGCGTTCAACTGCTTGTTCGATGATTGGCCCTTCATCTAAATCGGAGGTCACATAATGAGCAGTTGCTCCAATCATTTTCACGCCGCGATCATAGGCCTGACTGTAAGGCTTAGCCCCTTTGAAGCTTGGCAAGAACGAATGATGAATGTTTATCGCCCTCCCTGATACATGCTCACACATATCTTCCGAGAGTATTTGCATATAGCGAGCAAGCACGAGAAGTTCAGAACCGTAGCTTTTAATGAGATCTTTTATTTGATCTTCCTGTTGGGGTTTTGTTTCTTTCGTAATCGGAAGATAATGAAATGGAAGGTCATGCCATTCGGCGAAACCGCGCATATCCTCATGGTTTGAGATAACGGCTTTCACATCAACGGGCAAAATTCCTGCCTTCCAACGATGCAATAAATCATACAGGCAATGTCCAAATTTTGAGACAGCAATAATGATCGGCATAGGATGTGTCATATTGTGAAAAGCAAATTCCGCGTTATACCTCTTTGCAATAGGTATGAAAGCTTGTCTCATTTCTTCGCAGGTGGCCATTGATACCTCTGACGCATGAAACGCAAAACGTAAAAAAGCAGTCTCAGAGCGCGGCTCATTATGATGATTGGCCTCCGTTATAAAAGCGCCCCAGTCAGCAAGCGCTCCAGCGACATTGGCCACAATTCCCGACACGTCTGGCGCGGTCAGTGTTAAGACATACTTATCCTGGGTACTCATATTTAATCATCCCTATTTGGTTTACTCGTCTCATCTATGCGACGTGCTCTGACAGATCACAATGCGCTAATGAAGCCGAAAGCAGCTCAGAAAGCGGTCAGACAAAACACATGCATACTATTATTTACATGCTAAGATGCTTGCATTGCTATAAGCGAATCGATCATAAAGCTTGAAGATGTTTCAAAATGGCATATTTTTCCAATAAAATCAAATGGTTAGTTAGGTGGCAGCGACTCCAATGAGAGACAAAAGACAACAAAGTCAGCTTCATGCTATTGGAAATGGTATGAATTTAGGTGAGAATATGACGGCCCTCGGTGGTAAAGCAGGCTACATCTGTGAGGAGCTGGAATACCGCCTCGCACGTGGAAACTATTTATTCGGCGAGAGCATTTCGACTGTCGAATTAGTCGAAGAATTCAATGCAAGTCGTGCACCCGTTATGACAGCGCTCAATCATTTGCGTAGTGCAGGCTTTCTTGTCATCACTCCTCAAGTTGGATGTCGTGTGGTTTCTCCAACAACACAGGAAATCGAAGACTTTTTTCATCTCTTCGGCAAAGCAGAAGGATTCATGGCTGGATTGGCGGCTGAACGGCATGAAGATGGTGAATGTGACGCTCTCCGCGACATATCGAAACGCATTAAAAAAGCAACACCGAAAAAGAAGAATGAGCAAGTATCAGACGAATTCTTGGACCTTGTTGCTTCTTTTCATAGCACCATAAGGAGCATGGCGCGAAGTCCGATGGAAGCGCGACGTGTTTCCAGTCAGTGGCGGATGTCAGAGTTCCTACTCTTCAATGGTCGCACATCCAATGTTTACATCAATCTTGCACAAGCAAACAAAGAGCGCAATGAGGTCGTCGCGGCCATCGAGAATCGAGATGTTGATGCTGCAGAGCAGGCCATGGAAGCACATGTTCGTGGCAAGCCATTACGAACTGGAACCCTTAAGTAGCGCGTATATCACTCAAGCAAAATTGCATATTCACGCGAACTACGGTTGCGACCTTTATCGCGCGCGCAGAGAACGACGCTGATAGAGATAAGACCCAAAACAGAGTGTGGCAGCCAGGGTCATAAGTACTAGTGACGACAATATGAAAATTCCGCTTAACCCTAATGAAGAAATGATAGGCTGCGATATAAGAGGTGTCACGAACTGCGCAAAAAAGATCCCTGAAGCAAGAGCACTCATGACACGGCCACGGATATGCATGGGGGATAATTCTAAAAGCCACAAAGTAATCGCTGGCGTTATGAGACCCATCCCCAGACCACATATAGGCATCGCCACCAACAACATCCAATACCCCGATGAGATACCCACGAGTAGATAGCCTACAGCCATAATAGCCATGGACAAGGATAGAACCAGTGGCAGCGAGATCACAGTCTTAAAGTAACGAAAGCTCATCGAGGAAATACCTGTTACAAGAATGCATACACTCACTGTTAAACCCGCAAGACTCGGAGCAGATTCTCCAATCTCCTCCAGTAAGAATGGCACTTGTATTGGGACAGTAAAGAAAATCATCATCCCGACGATGGCGAGACCATTAACAAGCAAAATAAGAGACAGCGAAGTAGGCGTTTCCCTGTCTTCAACAAACGCCTTGTCATGCGTGCCCAGATTGCCAGATACTGGCTCGCTGATATACTTCACAACAAATGGAACAAGAAGCAACACCAGAAAGTAAATGAAAAAGGGAACACGCCACGATAGCTCTGCAAGAAGGCCACTGATCAGCAATCCTAAGAAACCACCTAATGCCAAAAAAGCGGCCTGTGTTCCAGCAACATGACCTCTTTCAGGCTCACGATAGTAGTCTCCAACGAGTGTTGTTGTGACAGTCATGATCGCAGCCACAGCGATGCCAAGGCAAGCGCGGCCAAAAAGTAATTGTGGCAAAGACTGAGCGATAAGTCCCGATCCACCAGAAATGGCAAATAGGATGACGGATGCGATTAGGAGTAATTTGCGACCATAGCGATCAATCACAATGCCACTGAGCGGGGCAAAGAGAGCAATGAACAGCCCAGGAAGCGTAAAAACAAATCGCGCTAGCAACTCGACATTAGGTTCTGCGGCAAAGACGCGTGTTAGGCTAGGGAGGAGCGGAGAGACAAGAGCACCGGCAATAGCAGGCAATGCACTTACGAGCAGTAGGATATACTTTCGTCTCTTCTCAAACACATCGCATTCTCCAAACCCATGAACAGCGCGCCTCTGCATTGGAGAATTCATCTTCTTACACGCTCAATAAAAAACAATATCTGTGACGCGCTCTACGCAACAAACCCCAATCGAGGCGGCGGCCACAGATTTTAAATAATATCCGACCACCCCCTCTCATATTACAACTGGAACTTAAGCGGCCTTGAGCTCTGCAAAACCACACCCACAGACCCATTCAGGTATCGGTTCATAGGCAATGATGTCGGCCTTCATCTCCGGTACAGCTGCCATGGCCACAATCCAGTTCTTGATTTCAAGTGCGCCATTTCCAGATTCATGGAACACATCCATGTCTTCCATTGCGATCAGACCTTCAATATCTCCGGCCTCAGCAAAAGAGAGAACTTTCTTATCCCATTCCACATTGACCTTGCCCATATCAGCCATGCCGACCCAATGACTAATGCCACCCGTACCTAAGATAGCCACGCGTTCATCACCTGACCACGAGTCAACAGCTTTTCTTATTAATTGACCCACTTCAGCCGCACGGCGACTCGAAATGAGCGGCATAACACCAGAATTAATATAAACGGGTATCGACTTAATCTTACTTCCTTCCCCTAAGGTATAGTGAATAGGTATAATAGTGGAATGGTCCATAAGAAGGGTTTTGGAAACCGCCCAATCAATACCGTTATCAAACCCAACTTGCATAATGTGATTCGCAAGTGGTTCATTGTTCTCAATAGGCCTACGTGAAATACCGAGCCATTGCTCTGCTGGTCCTTCAACATCGCCAATGCCAATCAAATATCGTGGTATACATTGTGGACCGAAAACAGTGTAGTGATCATCTCCAACGACAATCACCGTATCCACGTCCAACTCTTTTAATCTGCTCGCTATTGTCGCAAATGCATCTTTCACTGCCTTACGCTGCTCAGCTGGTGGAGCATCTGGTTCGGCTGAGATTAAAGGATCATGCGGCATTAAAAAGCCACCAACTATTTCACTCATTGTAGATTCCTTATTCTAGAGACTTCTCTCTTCATAACTTTAGCTGCTGGGCGTATTCATGCGTCCCATATATTCATTCATAGTCTCGGGGCCCCTGACGACCTGCCATGCAAGCATAAGAAGCATTTCACTCGCACCAAGATCAGCCATTTTGCGTACATCCATTTCATGCAATAATTGCTTCTCTTGCGACGTTAAATGAAAATAGCTGTTAAAATGTTCTTCGGGCTGTGATCTAAAAACTTCCGCTTTATCCGGGAATGTGATCGCCTCCCATAGGACTCTTTCGATCGTATTAATGCTCACCTATTTCACTCCTTCACGAACTCATTGCCAGCTTGCATACTAGCATACTTTTATAGATTTTGCTAGGCTTTTTACACGGAAACGAAGATTTGGCAGCTAAGAGGAACTCTGTAATCTTAGAAAACCACATAGTATTTAGGGATTATAAGCCAACGGTTTTACATGTAAGTTCAGCAATATTCTAAAGGCACCTGCTGCTCAGGCTAACGTTACATCCTTCTTAACCCTCTGATTTTAATACCTTATTCTATGTGATATTTTTGTTGGAATCTATCTATTATTCTAGTATGTTAGCCTAACTCAGGATTTAAACACAAAGGACTCTTCAGAAAGGCATAAAGGCCAGGGCATGACACCAGACATCAATTCCCTAAGAGAATCACTATCCAGCGGCGAGTTAATTATTTTAAGCCATAAATCTCATCACAATGGTGCTGGTCGAGGGATTTTCGTTGGCGTAGCTGCTCTTCTACATGAAGACTTAGCTTCGCTGATGGCTATTGAAGGACGTGGACTTTTAAGCATTGCGCTGGATGAACGCACAGCTTTCCGTTTGGGTTTGAGAACTATGGAATGCAATTCATCACACAACTCAAGTAGGCCTGAATACTTGAAATCTATCGAAGCCGCGAGTTGCAATGGAACCGGAATCTCTGCTGCTGACCGCGCATTAACAATTAGAACCGCTGGTTCACAAATAGCTACAGCAAATGACTTGGTAACACCTGGTCACGTGATGCCCATCGTCATACGGAAACCATTTTCTTTAGACGAAACATTAATTTCCGGTGCACATCAATTAATAAACGATTTAACACCTTATGATGTCATAACATGCTGTGACATACTTGATGAAAAAGGCGAGGTAGGCACATCAGCGTATTGTCAATCCTTAGCGAAGAAACTTGACCTCCCCTTCGTTGAAATAGAGAGTATTCGCTCTTTGCTCTTAAAAGGGAAATCAACTCAATTTAACAGAAGCATGATGCATAATAATCAAGAAATAAATTCCTGGGTTGCGTAAGCGGGAATAAATGAATTGTAAGGTTATAGAAGTGCATGATTCTCTTTGCAGCACTTTACCATATTCCTCTGACAACTAATGCAGTTTTATAGTACATAACTCAAACCAATTCTTTCAAGATGAGACAACAGGATCAATCTTATACCAACCGAGGGAGTGTTCGTTCTGAGAATCGCAATTCTAAACTTGGTGGTAAAGCTGGATATATTTGTGATGTATTAGAACACAGACTCGCACGAGGGGTTTACTTATTCGGCGAGCCCATTTCTTCTTTGCACTTAGCGCAAGAGTTCAAAACAAGTCGTGCGCCAGTCTCAGCGGCCTTGAGTCACTTGCGAAGTGCTGGTTATCTGATTATTACGCCGCAAGTTGGCTCGAAAGTGATCTCACCAACAAGAATAGAGATTGAAGATTTCTTCCGTCTTTTTGGCAAAGCAGAAGGCTTTATGGCTCGCTTAGCTGCCGAACGGCATGATGAAAACGAGATTCAGCTTCTAATTGACCTATCAAAAAAAATCCATCATGCGTCTCCAAAGATCGATGAAGCATTGTCTGAGAATTTTCTAAGTCTTCTTTCTGAATTCTACGGCTTGATACGTTCGATGGCTCGTAGCCCGATGATTGCAAAGCGCGTAGCCGATCAATGGCATATGTCCGAGTTCTTATTGTTCAACGGGCAATCCGCCAAAATTAATGCCAACATCGCTGAGGCAAATAAAGAACGTGATCAAATCGTGGATATTATTTCTCACCGCGACTCAGCGAGAGCGGAAAGAATAATGGCAACACATGTTTGCAACAAACCATTCCGGACAGGAACGCTCTAGTTCACCACCTACTGTGAAATACTAAACAGCTATCTATGAAGTAGATAATTAAGGAAGAACTGAAAAATTCACGCGCCCGAGCTGAGCCACACTCAAGCGCACCTGGACACCAGGCTTCAAAGCAACAGCAGCCGTTGCACCACCTGCCATAACAATCCAACCGGCCTTTAATGATAATCCTTGCTCAGCAACTAATCGCGATGCCCCTGCAAGCGCTCGCGCTGGATGACCGAGTATAGCGGCGGATGACCCTATCTCCACAGCCTTACCATCAAACTCCATAACCATACCGAGATTTGCAATATTGATATCTGGCTTTGCCCACGGGCCAACCACGAGACTTGATGAGGAAGTGTTGTCAGCGATAACATCCGGGACATTAAACTTAAAATCTTTATAGCGGCTATCGATAATTTCTATAGCAGGAGCAATGGCGCTGACGGCTTCCACTGCCTGTAGAGGACTCACCTTCCCCGATAAATCCTGTTTCATCAGGAATGCAATTTCTGGTTCAACACGTGGGTGGACATAATCTTTGAGATCAATCTCTCCACCATCCTCAACAAGCATCTTATCCGTAAGACGCCCCCACATCATCTCATCAAGACCCATTTGAATCATTTTGGCACGTGAGGTCATGCCCATCTTCACACCGATCAGAGTCTCGCCTCGCTTCATACGCCGATCTATGGATTCTGCCTGCACGTCATAGGCTTGTTGCGGAGTCAGGTCGTAACCACTTAATGAAAGCTGGGAGATTTCTGTTGCATCGTGAGCGGCAGTATCAACGATTTCTGCAATATGTGGAATATCGGTCATTATACACTCGTCCCCTCACGGTCTTTCAAGATATCCAACGCCACATCCACAATCATATCCTCTTGCCCGCCGACCATTTTACGTGCACCGAGCTCGACAAGAATCTCACGCACATCCAAGCCATAAGTTTCGGCAGCAGTTTCTGCATGACGCAGAAAGCTCGAATAAACGCCTGCATAACCAAGACTTAATGTTTCTCGATCAACACGCACAGGTCGGTCTTGTATGGGACGGACCAAATCCTCCGCCGCGTCCATCAGTTTGAATAGATCGCAATTATGCTCCCATCCCAAGCGGTTTGCACATGCAATAAAGGCTTCCAAGGGTGCATTTCCGGCACCGGCACCCATGCCTGCCAGAGAAGCATCAACACGCCGCACACCATTTTGCACAGCCACGATGGAATTTGCGACACCAAGCGATAAATTTTGATGGGCATGAATGCCACGCTCTGTCTTTGGGTCTAAGACCTCATCAAACGCCTTAAGACGATCTCGGACATCATCCATGTTCAAAGCACCACCCGAATCGACAACATACACACATTGCGCCCCATAAGATTCCATCAGCTTTGCTTGTTCCGCAAGCTTTTGGGGCTCATTCATGTGACTCATCATGAGGAAGCCAATGGTATCCATCCCGATCTCACGTGCCATCTGGATATGCTGTTTTGATACATCAGCTTCTGTGCAATGGGTCGCAACACGCACAGACCGCACGCCGAGGTCATAAGCACGCTTAAGTTCCTCCACTGTCGCAATACCGGGTAAGATAAGTGTGGTGAGAACAGCATTGTTCAGAACATCAGCAGCAGCTTCCAACCATTCCCAATCCGTATGAGTCCCGAATCCATAATTAAAACTTGTGCCGGAAAGACCATCCCCATGGGCAACTTCAATCGCATCCACGCCCGCATCATCAAGCGCCTTGGCAATCGCTTGTACTTGATCCACACCATAGAGATGTTTAATCGCATGCATCCCATCGCGTAGCGTCACATCTTGAATATATAGTTTTTTAGACATCTTACTGATCCCACCTATGCCGCTTTAGCGCCGTATTTTAGCTCTGCAATCTTCTCCGCCGTGCCAAGGGCCGCAGACGTCATGATGTCTAGATTCCCAGCATAGGCCGGCAGGTAATGCGCTGCACCCTCGACCTCAAGAAAGACGGACGACTTAAGACCTTCAAACTCACCATAACCAGGGATTTTCAATGGATTATTGGAACCGTAACGCTCAAATTGTACATCTTGTTTAAGACGATAGCCGGGAACATAAGCTTGAACATCCGCCACCATTTTATGAATAGAATCTTCGATGAGTTTTTCATCTACAATGTCTGAAAGCGTAAACACTGTATCGCGCATAATCATTGGTGGTTCGGCCGGGTTCAATATGATAATCGCTTTACCTTTTTTTGCACCTCCGATGCTTTCAATCGCTTGGGCCGTTGTCCGTGTGAACTCGTCAATATTCGCACGTGTCCCTGGCCCCGCCGATTTTGAAGATACTGATGCCACAATTTCTGCATAAGGCACATTCGCAACACGGCTCACCGCTGCAACAATAGGAATCGTCGCTTGCCCACCACATGTCACCATATTGACGTTCTGCTCAGAAAGATTCTGCTCCATATTTACAACCGGAACCGTGAACGGCCCAATGGCAGCTGGTGTTAGGTCAACAACCTGTTTGCCATGAGCCTGCAAAATATCATTGTGATTTTGATGTGCGTAGGCTGAGGTGGCATCAAAAACGATTTTTATGTCGGCAAAGGAGTCTAGTTCCACTAACCCATCAATACCTCTATGTGTTGAAGCAACGCCCATACGCTCTGCACGAGCAAGTCCATCCGACTCCGGATCAATACCCACCATGGCAGCCATCTCAAGACTTTCACTGGTTCGGATAATTTTAATCATAAGATCAGTTCCAATATTCCCCGATCCAATGACAGCGCATTTCACTTTAGACATTATCGATTACCTATTTCCCATCAACAAAAGAAGCGCGAACAGACCCCACACCATCAATGCGAAGCTCATACACGCCCTCGCCTGTGACACTGACCATTGGGCCAAGAGCACCGGATAAGACCGTATCGCCTTTTTTCAAAGGACGTTTCACATCAACCATGATTTTTGCAAGCCAGAGTGTGGCATGTAGCGGATTGCCCAAACATGCGGCACCAGCACCAGTCGAAATTGGCTCACCTCGATGTTCGATCACCATACCACAAAGTTGGGGATCAAATTCACCGAGTTTTCGCGGCTCACTTCCCAAAACGTAAAGACCCGATGACGCATTATCTGCAACGGTATCCATAATCTTGATTTGCCAATCTGCAATACGCGAATCGACGATCTCAATGGCACAAACTGCATAATCAATAGCGCTTATCACATCCGCCAATGTCAGATGATCACTATCGAGATCCTGGCCGAGAATAAATGCTATTTCACCTTCGACTTTGGGCTGTAGCATCCGTGATAGAGATATATCCTCACCATCGGCATACGCCATATCTGAAAAGAGCATTCCAAAATCGGGTTGATTAACTCCCAGTTGGTTCTGTACGGCTTTAGAGGTTAAACCTGTTTTACGGCCAACAAGTTTGCGTCCTTCTGCAATCCAATAATCTGTATTCATATTTTGGATGGCGTAACCGGCCTCAATATCCGTTGCTGGAATGAATTGATTGAGCGGCGCGCATGGAACGCCACTTTCGTGCGCCTGCCTCAATTGAGAAGCGGCGCGTTCAATATCATCGTGACTAATCGTACTCATCACAATCCCCTACAGCTTCACACAGATATTGCGTAGCTCTGTGTAAAATTCCAAGCTATGAACACCACCTTCGCGACCGATACCGGATTGTTTTGCGCCACCAAAAGGTGTCCGAAGATCGCGCAAAAACCACGAGTTCACCCATGTGATGCCACAATCAATTTGCGCTGCAACACGGTTCGCTTTTGAGAGATTTTCCGTCCACACGGACGAGCACAACCCATAATCCGTATCATTTGCCAAAGCGATAACTTCATCTTCTGAATCAAATGGTGTGATATGACAGCATGGGCCAAAAATTTCTTCTTTCATGATGGGGCTATCATCGGGTAATCCCGTCCAAATAGTCGGCTCCACCCAGAATCCCGATTGCAGTGCATCGTTCATGCTCGGAGCGCCGCCACCCGTAACAATCTGGGCACCTAACGACGCAGCAAGATCATAATATTTGAGAACTTTATCCTGATGCTCCTGGCTCACCAGTGGACCAAGCGCAGCCCCTTCCATATCAGGTGGACCGATCACAAGGCCTTCAGCACCCTCTTTGAGACGCTTTACGAATTCATCAAAGATTGGCCGCTCCACATAAACACGCTCGGTACCGAGACAGACCTGACCGCAATTTGCAAAAGCAGATCGCATGGTTCCTTCAATGGCTTTATCGAGATCACAATCGGCAAAAACAATTGCAGGGTTCTTCCCACCCAGCTCAAAGGATACATCACGCACCCCTTCAGACGCAGCCTTCATAATCGCTGTGCCCGTTGATGTCTCTCCTGTGAATGTGATGGCATCAACATCTGGATGTTCTGTCAAAAAGGCCCCCGCAGAATTCGCTCCAAACCCATGCACAACATTGTACACACCGGGTGGAACGCCTGCTTCATTCATCACCTCACCAAGCAGTGCCGTCGTAGTTGGCGTTACCTCGGAAGGCTTTACAACAACCGTATTTCCACAGGCCAAGGCTGGACCCACCTTCCATGTCATGAGTAGAAGCGGCAGATTCCATGGTGAGATAACGCCAATCACCCCTTTGGGTGTACGGATCGAATAGTTCACAGCACCTTGTTGATCAGGTGTATCCATTACAAAGGATTCTGCAGGTACATTTTTCACAAGATCAGCAAAAACCTTAAAGTTTGCGGCACCGCGAGGGATATCGATTGACCTTGCCAAGGAATGAGGCTTACCCGTATCGAGACATTCGGCCTCAAGGAATTCATCAAATCGTGCTGTGATACCGTCGGCAACCCGGTAAAGAATATCTGAACGCTGCTGAACTGTCATATCGCGCCAGGGGCCTGCAAGTGCACGACGCGCGGCACTCACAGCTTGATCAACATCGTCACGGCCCCCCTCACAGATATGTGAGATCACACTCCCATCCACAGGATTGATATTCTCATACATCCGCCCAGATGAGCCAGCCGTATAAGCCCCATCGATAAAATGTAATATTTCTCTTGATGTCATGTGTATCTAACTTTGTGATGATCAGGATTTAATCACATACCTGCCCCACATTTTCCTTCTATCCTTAATGATCAATAGTCAGAGTGATATCTGTTTAGGTCACAACTCCCATGAAGCGATCATTAAGTTGCTTTTCGTAATAGAAAATCGCACGTCCTACTTCTTCTTCACACCATTCACGGCGAGGATTGTCAGGGTAGAAGTTGTAGCCACCTGAGAAAACTTCATTGCGATTTCCCGATGGATCAAAGAAATAGATTGTTTTACCGCGCGTAATACCATGACGTGTTGGTCCAATATCAACAGAGATATCGTAACGAGTCATTATATCTGCCGCATTGCCAATGGCATTCCAGTCTTCCAATAAAAAGGAGCAATGATGGAACTTCCCTTTTTCAGGAAAGCGGATCAAAGCAATGTCATGCGCCTTCGTGCTGCATGTTAAGAAGTATGCATTGATCACGTCCCCTTCAACGCGAATGACCTCAGAAACTTGAAAGCCTAAGACTTTTTGAAAAATCTCGGCTGTTTCATCCAGTTCATCACCATACAATAAGCAATGATCAAAACGGATTGGTCGCATACCGCGGGGTTGCTCATCCCAAACATGCGGGTCCTGTACCATTGGGCCTTTATCCGATTTTTCCATCTCCGCATAAAAATCAAAGATATGCCCCATAGGCGCTTGGAAACGAATACGCCGACCGATACCGGGCTGCTCACCTGCCTCAATATGCTCGACATCCACGCCAAAAGCGGTGAGATCCTTTTCAAGCTGGGTAAGGCTTTCGTCATCTAACACTTTAAAACCCATGCAATCCATACCCGGTTCATCGGCAGATCGCAAAATAATGCTATGGCGGTCAAATTCATCGCGCGCTTTCAAATACACACGACCATCTTTTTCCTGACTCACTTCATCAAGACCGATCCGATCTCGATAGTGAACCATTGATTTTTCCATATCCAAGACCCGCAATTGGCAGAAACCTGGACGCAGTACACCTGTCATTGCCATTTTCCGATTTCCTCTCTCACCTGATTAAATTCCATAACTACTCAATTTTAATTTTTTCGGTTAAGCACCCGAAGCTTCAAATCACTTTCGGGATAAAGCTGACAAGCTAATACGATGCCACATCTCTCTTCTTCTAAGGACACTTGCGCTCGACTCATCGTCCCAACCGCATATTTCCCCATCAATACTTCAACACGGCACACACCACACCCACCCCCACGGCAACCAATAGACACTGTTTGACAATGTTGTCTCTCAAGCTCTGCAAGAACAGATTTCGACGCACGACACATTAAGCTTATTCCAGTGTCTTCAAACTCAAGGGTGTATGCCCAAGACTGATCTGTTTCCGTCTTCGCTATGCGGCTCTCTCCTCTATATAATCAAGCAAGTAGGAGAGGCGATCATGTCCCCAAAAAATCTGATCCTCGACAACAAAAGATGGAACACCAATCACGCCCAGCTCCTGCGCTTCCTCCCAGTTTTTTGAAAGTTGGTTCTTTAAATCGCGATTTTTCAAACTTATAAGAAATTCTTCGCCATTAAGATCGGACTTCTTGACGCTCTCCATCAGCACGTATTCATCTCCAATATCTTTGCCTTCTGCCCATTCAGCTTGCATAACAGCCTTCACATATGCTGCAAGTTGACCGCTTTTTTCTGCATATAACGAACCAAGAGCAGCTAATGTCGGATCCGTATCAGGCGGTGGAGGGCAAAAAGGAATGTCCATTTTTCTTGCAATTCTTTGAACATCCTGACGTGCGATTCTCACTTTGTCTTTTATCCGTGGACGATCTTTAGGAGATCGTCCATCCCATCCCGCGAGCGGCTTCCATATCAATTTTGCACCACGCTTGCCTATCTCATCAAAGAGCGTTTGCGTCGCTAAATAGCAATAAGGGCTGCGAAAATTAAAAAAGACCAATACCTCCATAATCGAAAATGAATCTCTTTCTCTTTAGCTAAAAGCTCAAAAGTGAATGGGCATCCATGAAAACTGCGTATGGCGTGCACATATTTGAAAACTTCTTAGGCTTCACCTTCAGTGCGCTCCCAAGGGTGAGGTATCCCCGTATCCGTCTCAACGATAAAACCTTTAAGTAAATTCTTGAGGGCAGCACTTTCCTTCTGCCCAAGCCTTTCCAAAAATGTGGATTCCGTTGATTTGGCGATAGTGAGTAGTTCGAGTGCTTTTTCGTTTCCGGTTTCACTCAAACCGCATAGTTTAAATCCATTCTTGTCGGCCTTCTCCTGAAGAAGGCCCTTTTCAACTAAGGATTCCAATGCTTGGCCCACCAAGTCATGATCACCATCATGCACTATCATATCGCACAGTGTATCGACAGCTCGCCAATTATTATGTGCGAGCGTGACAAGGATCAAAAACTCAAGACTGGTGAAGCCTCTGAATGGCGCTTGCTTGTTAACTTCAGATTGGAATTGGAAGTATGCACGCCACAACAAATAGCCAAAAAAATCCTCATCGAACCCGGAAGATGAGCTACTTATCAATGGTGTATCATCTGTTTTACGAGCTGCTAAAGAATATTTTCCCGCTTGAAAGACAAGTGGCGTTAAATCATTGCTAACGAGATCAACGACCTCTCCAACAAATATGATATGATCACCGCCCTCGTATTGATGCGCCACTTTACATTGCATCCGTGTGCAGCATCCATCAAGCAACGGTGTATCGCCTATACCCTGCTCCGTGTTCAAGTTGCCGAACTTATCTGCCCCCTGCGAGGCGAATAAATTCGATAAGCCTTCTTGTTCTGCCGAAAGAATGTGAATTGCAAAGTACTCCGCTGCTTGAAATGCAGGAAGACTTTTCGCATTTTTGGCTAAACTCCAAAGAACAAGAGGGGGATCAAGGGATACGGAACTAAAGCTATTCGCCGTTACGCCAATAGGTTCTCCATCAGGACTACGCACAGTAATGATAGTCACACCAGTTGCAAATGTTCCAAGCGAGCGCCTGAATTCATTTGAATCAAATACCGGCTTATGCATATTCGTCCCTTTGAGGAGTGCGTCACTCATTACACGGCCTTAATTTCCATAATCAGCAGCAGCTGATCTAAGCTATGAATCGCTTCACATCTGACAATGCGTCGTCTAATTTTTCGATTTGCAAAATATGCCCGCAGTTTTCGTACAGATGAACTTCACTGCCTGAGATATTTGCTCCGAAATCTTCGGCATAAATCGAAGGCACTAAATTATCATTGCGTCCCCAAAGAACCAGTGTCGGTATCGCAATACGATGCAGCCTGCCACCTAGGCCATGATCCGGGAAGGGCCACATAAATTTTCCAGCACACCCCAGATTCCATACCGCTTGAGCCACGTGCTTAGGTATGTTTGCGGGGTCTTCTGGCAATGACAGCATCGCCTGCGCTGCAGGCAGCGAAGGATCATCAAAAAGAAAACTCGGAACCGTTTCAGGAGCTGCCACATAAAGATCTGCGATCGCAACTGGCGCATCATCTCGCCATAAGCCACACGGCGCCAGTCCAATAAGGTGGCTAAAGATATCAGGATAAAAGGATGCAAGATCAAAGGCGATCATACCACCCATAGACTGTCCAATAGCAACAGAACCCTTTAAGTTGAGTTTCTGAATTAGCTCTTCGTACATAAGTATAAGGTCAGTATAATCCTTGACCTTATGTATGGCATAAGGATCACCCGGCGTTGTTCCAGGTAATTCGGGCGCATAAACCGTGTAGCTTTCTGCGAGTGCATCAAGAAATTCGTCCCAATAGAGGCCTCCGGCAGGATGGAAATACAGTAACGCTGGACCATCCCCGGCAATATTGACGCGCAGGCTGATCTCGTCATTCCAAACGCCTATGACTTCTTCCCTCTCGGGACCTTTGATGTTCGTGTTGTTGCTCATTTTGCCTAACTCCGAATATTGATCTGCATAAGCGATGCGTTAGTTGGTAAGTCCGGTTGGCCACCAATTGTGTTCCCAACCTTGAGCGTCAAAACCAGCTTCTGACCATGCTTGACGCAGCTTGGGCATCACTTTTTCTGCAACAAGACTGATGTTTTTCTTGGTAAGCTCTGTTGGCATGGACCCGTGCTGTGTCATGAGCAACAAATTGCCAATCCGGTGTGATTTAATGAGCTCGATTAACTGTTCAGCTACCGTATCTACACCACCAACAATACACGCCTGCGCATCGACGATTTCTTCATATGCTGCCGTACGCATTTTAGGAAAAATACCAAAGTCACCCGGATCTCGCGTCACTGCTTCGACGCCGTTAATGTCCATATAACCAGGAACGCCGAGATTGGATTGGGGTATACAGCCAAGACCAGTATTAAATGCCGCTTTCACGTGCGGACCGTACTCTCTATGCGCTTCTTCATCCGTTTCTCCAACAGCAACACATTGCAGGAACGCAAGTCGATAGGGATTCGTGTCACGGCCACGTTCTTCGGCCATCTCCCAATAACGATCAAAGATGCGACCCGTCAATTTAGGCCCGAACCAACTGAAATATAAAAACACCTGATCACGATCAAGAATTCCACCAAGTGTATGCGGATTTCCAACAGCAGGAGACCACACAGGAAGCGACGGCTGCACAGGGCGCGGCCAGAGATTCACATGTGGGTGTTTGTTGTATTTCCCATTCCACGCAAATGGTTCTTTCTCCTTGTGAGCCTTATCAATCAACATAATATTTTCCGCGAAACGATCACGGGTCTGTATGGGGGGAATACCTTGGTTGATATTTGAGTCAAAGCTTAGAGAAATTGGATAACCTGCGATCAAACGTCCACCACTGATTTGATCCAAAACCGCATACTCTTCAGCCACTCGTAGCGGCTCCTTTGTTTTACCCAACGAACGACCCAAACACGCTAACGCAGTATCAAGGCCTTCTGATTGTGTTGCATAAGCTAATGCTGCAAGCTGCAAATTGGGATTAGGCAAGACATCATATGATGATTGACCATGCTCGGTAAGACCGATTCCATCGAAACCACAACGCGCTGCATGTAACATCTCATCAATAAAATGTACGTGGTCCTCATGCATGAGCTGATTATCAACCAACTCAAAATAAGGAGTATTCACAACTGAATTGTATTTCTCCGCGAAATCAGCGGGCATATGACGATACGGCGCCTGCTGGAATGCAAGTACTTTCATTATCTATCCTCCTCTTCGGCGCACACGATCACGCCACTACGCAAGACAACACGAGGCTGCCATTCCGTCAGTAATCTTGGCTCACATATCGCATTGAGCAGATATGGTTAGACCCATTATTTTCAGTCGCACATGCTGTGCTGATGCACCCTATACAAAACTCCCTGAATTCGGATGCCCCATATGCATGCCACCGTAGTTGCGCGCATATGCGTTGTAATTAAAGGCCATATGCATTGTTCCGCTTTGCAAATCACGGAAGAGTCGCTGCAGTGAATCACCTTCAAAAAGGGTATGCGCGCCACTTACGGAATAGAGTTTTGAACAGGTTTCAGAACAATTGTGCACGGACTTAGCGGCTTCCCATAAGTGCCGAACTTTGTCTATAAGCGCCTGTTCTTGCCCCGCTTCAGCTAAGTTAAATGCCGTTCGTTGATTTTCATGACTCAGCATCCGTGATGAACGGATCACAAATTCCGTTTCTGCAATGTATCGGTGAATGTCTGAATTCTCAGAATACTTTGACTGATCCAACGCACCGAGACGCGCTTTATTGCGTTCTATAAATTGGTCCAACATACCCATGGCCATGCCATGCACGGCAGCAGACAACATTTCTACAAAAACGAGAGCAAACGGAATTTTATAAATCGTATTTGCATCTTCAGGAGGTGGTGGTGCAGAACCAAATATCGCATGCTGGTGACGTTCTGGAACAAAAACACCATCCATCTTAATTCTTTTACTCCCGGTACCAGCCAACCCCATGACGTTCCAGTCATCGATAATCTCATATTCTGACCTTGGAACGAAGAAACCACAAAGCGCAGGAACCTCATCATCCGACCGTGGTGGACGCACCCCACCAACAATCGCCCAGTCGGCATGATCACATCCGCTTGAATACGGCCACTCACCACTCAGCTCATATCCACCATCTACTGGCTTCACATTTCCGGATGGCGCATAAGCAGACGATAAAAGTACATTTGGATCATCACCCCAAATGTCAGCAATAGCATCTTCCGGGAGAAGCTGAACTTCCCATTGATGCAGCGCTAAGACGGCAAGTGTCCAACCGCTTGACCCACAAGCAGAAGCCACTTCAAATATAACATCAGATAAAACTTCCGGCGGAAGTTCATAACCACCATAAGATTTAGGCTGAAGAATTTTAAAGAAACCCGCTTCTCGGAACTCCGCAATTGTTTCTCTACCAACAATGCGCGCTTCTTCCACCTGAGCTGCGCGTTCCCGCAACTGAGGCTTCATTGCTCTCGCTGCATTAATAAGACTGACTGGCGTAGGTATATCGTTCATTGCTCATCCATTTCATTTTTAAACCAGTCACGGTCTGGCTGACACTTTGCCCTCTTAATAACAGACCATCTGTGAACCCCACCTAAGTGAGCGAAATACACTCAGTGAAGAAGTTCGAGACTGATTATGTAACATTCTAGCATATAAGTAAAGCCTTTTACGCATTTTCCCGTAAAATTCGGCGCTGATTCGTTCTAGTGCCCGAGAGTCAACGCATCCTAAAGAATACACCCCCCTCACATTTGGCTTCTACTGGGCAGATTATTCTGATCTTCATCGAGGGTAATAAATGCCATACCCGCGACCTATGATGTCCTTAGGCTGGCATAGCTGAAAACATGAAACATTGACTTACAGCATACAAAGAAGAGACATATTGATCCCACTCAGAATGTAACTGAGGGACAGTCTACCAGCGTATATGCCTGATAGATTCTATGCTTTAGCGCTCTTCGCCTTCATAAAGAGGCTTATAAGTTTGATCAGCCACTATGACTCTTTGTGTATTAACTTCACATTACGCACACCTGATCTGGAGAGAAGCGGTCAACTTTCAGAAAGATTCAATATCTATAGAAAGCACGCCTAAAGCTATGAATCGCCGTCACAAGTCTCAAATAACCCAAGAACCCCTCATGATAGAGATTAACAGATAGAGGGTTATTGAAATTGCATATCTGATCTGCTAGTATATTACCTGAAATAGAAATATAGGGGTCTGCACGAGACAGATTCTCACCTGCCCCGAAACTAGGAACTGACTATGGCCAAGGCAAAATCCCTCATAACTGTCGATGAAATCGTAGGTGCATGGGCCATCATGCCAACGCCAGCAAAACCGGGCAGCGATGATTGGCGGTCCGAAGACACCCTCGATCTAGATGAAGCAGAACGCGCCATCGAAGGCCTTATTAAGGGCGGCGTGAATGGTATTCTGGCACTCGGTACGCTTGGCGAATGCGCAACATTGACATGGGATGAAAAGTACAAATTTATGGCAACCCTTGTCGAAGTCACTGCAGGGCGTGTTCCAGTCTTCGTCGGGACCACAGCATTAAATACCCGAGAAACAGTTCGCCAAACACGTATAGCTTCAGACTTAGGCGCGGATGGCACAATGCTTGGCGTACCAATGTGGTGTGCACCGAGTGTCGCAACTGCAGTACAATATTTTAAAGATATCGCTGAAGCCTGCCCCGATATGGGAATTTGCGTTTACGATAATAAAGAAGCCTTCAAGTTCGATTTCCCAACAAATTTCTGGGCGCAAGTGGCATCTATTCCACAGGTCGTCACGAGTAAGTACTCAAGCATGGATCGACTATTACAAGACATCAATGCGTCTCACCAACAAATTCGTTTTTTACCCATTGATGCTGCTTACTATGGCGCGGCACGGATGCACCCTGAGTTTTGCACTGCGTTCTGGACAAATAGCGCCGTGTGCGGCCCAAATGCAGTAACGCGATTCCGTGATGTTATCAAAGCCGCCAAAGAATCCAATGATTGGGCTGAAGCGAACAACATGGCCGGAGAGATTGGGCATGCATTAGCACCTCTTTTCCCGAACGGCAGCTTCAAAGAGTTTTCAATCTATAACATTGCTCTAGAGAAAGCGCGCATGAATGCCGCAGGCTGGATGAATGCAGGACCAACACGCCCGCCTTACCATATTCTGCCAGATGCTTACCTTGAAGGCGCGCAGGAATCCGGGCGTCGCGCAGCTGCCCTACATAAAAAATACTCTTCTTTAAAAAGCCCTGCAGCTGCTGAGTGATGACTGAAGAACATATATTGACAATATGTGATGTAACTCTTACCCGGTGATTAAGGCTGCGGCACGATTAGCAATAGCCATGACCGGGCCACTCGTCGTTCCCGAAACAAGCGTAGGCATGATAGAACAGTCAACTACACGCAATCCTTCGACACCATAGACTTTCAACCTCTCATCAACTACAGACATGTCGTCTTTTCCCATCTTGCATGTCCCCGCTACGTGATAAAGGCATTGACCATAACAACGGTGATAATTAATCACTTCTTCTGGCGCTTCTATTGCGATACCAGGAGATGTTTCTTCATCTACATACTTCTGCAATGCGGGTTGTGCATAAATATTTCGGATATGTTTTAGAATAGCAACACTCACGGCACGGTCTTTCTCCGTATCTAAATAGTTCGAGGTAATCGTAGGTTGAACCTCAGGATCAATCGAACAAATATTCACACTGCCGCAACTCGTCGGCTGCAAGTGATAACCGGAAATCTGCATGCCATGGCACTTCTCAAACGTTACAGCACCGCCTTGCTCAAGATCAAATGAGAAAGGTGCCATAATAATTTGAATATCCGGGCGATCTGTATCCGGATGAGACTTTAGATAACCACACACTTCATGTGAGCTCGTCGCCATTAAACCTTTTTTCTTGAGGATATACTGGAGCACATGCGGAATAACTCTTAATCCATTAAACTCATGATTGTAGCTGAGTGGCTGTTTCAAAGCATGCTGGACAAATAGCATACGATGCTCACGAAGGTTTTGCCCCACACCAGGAAGATTCGCTACGACTGGTATCTCAAACTGTGAAAGTACATCGATAGGTCCAATACCTGAAAGTTGTAACAATTGTGGCGATTGAATTGCCCCTGCCGAAAGAATCACTTCTCGATCACATTTAACGAAAGCATCACGCCCACCCTGGCGAAAATGAACTCCTACAGCCCGCCCTCCTTGGCATTCAATTTTTGTGACCAAGGTATTTTTCCAGACGGTCAAATTAGGACGTGAATTTATGGGATCAAGAAAGGCACTAGCGGCACTCACTCGCTCCCCATTCTTGATATTACATGCTGTATAGCCAATACCTTCAGGATTGGCACGGTTCAAATCGTCTTTCTGATCTAATCCACAGCCCTTTGCTGCGGATATTGTCGCCTTCGCAAGTGAACTGGGATCAGCATGCAAGGAAACATGAAGCTCACCATCACTGCCCCTCACGCCATCATCACCTAAGACATGGTCCTCAATCTCCCGAAAATACGGTTCCAAATTTTCCCAATGCCATCCGGTTGCACCCAAAGCATGCCAGTGATCATAATCCTGAGGTTGGCCTCTATTATAATAGGTCCCATTCACCGAGCTTGATCCACCTATCGTCTTACCTTTAGGCCAAGATTCGGATCGAAATCCATTTCCTCTCTCAGGTTGAGTTGTAAAATGCCGAACATGCTTGGTATCTGAAAGCAGTTTTCCAAATCCCATGGGCATGCGAACTAAAAGAGATTTGTCAGAGGGGCCCGCTTCAATAAGAAGAACAGAGTGACGAGGATTCTTTGACAACCTGTTGGCTAGCACACACCCTGCCGACCCAGCCCCAACAATGATATAATCATATGTGGTCATCAATAAGAATCCCAAGGACGTATTATATAAAGAACAGCATATTCTTACTGCGCACTAAGCGTTGGTCTAAGAGAACCTCACGCCGTAAGAGTCGCAATTTATTATCATCTCCGCGGCGTAAAATATCATCACGACTAAAGACAAATATATTTTCCTCGTAAACCTTCCGGCTTCGATAAATCATTCCGTTTGAATACACGCGGAATTCATTATCGCTCTCACACTGGAATCCCTCAATATTCGTAATAAGATGGCGCAGTTTTGGCACAGGATTGGTCATCCACTGCATACCGGTTTCAAATTGCTTTACACGAAAGTCGAGTTCGTCTTTTCCGTCATCATAGACATAGACAGTATCGCTCCCACTTCCTCGTCCATCCCGGCTTCTCTCCTGTGTGACCAATACTTGATAACGAATTTCTGGATCGACAAGCTCATCTAACCATTCACGCTGTTCTTCATTATCAAATAGCCGCGCCTCATGATGAAGATAGCATTGAATTTCGTAATAGGTGTGGGTGTTAACAACACTTAGCGGGGGCATCAGACACTCTCCTGATCTTGGCGAGTGGCCTTCATAAGTGACTCCTTCCAAAGATCACCACTTATATTGATGTCATCCCATGTTGCACCATCTAAGAGTTCTGCATAGAAGCGATACATCCCGCGATGCGAAATCTCACTAATGTAGTCCCCAACTAAACCTGGCAAATTTGGATCATCGCGCTCTTCACCCAGACCCATTTGTGCATTCATCACACCTGTTCTTGTCACCTGACCGCGATTCACTTGCGTGCAATATTCTAAATTATCGCCATCATCTGATTCAAATGTTCCCGCCGGGCCGAAAGTTCTATGCACTGACGAATGGATACGCTTCTTCATATCTTCAGGCATACGTTTTTCCGCGAAGGCCCACGTAAACACTTCGATTTCATTCGGCCCTATTGGATTCCAGAGTTTGAAAGCATTGGTTCCGTAAAGAAACGAACAATTTGGAAAAAGAGTACAATTCCATTGCCCAGAATATGTACGAGCACGCCACGCATCTAAACGCTCTTCGATTTCAGGCGTATGATCTTGTTTCCATTGCCAAATTTCAGGAACCGTATCACTCATTAAAGTCGGTCCCAAATCCCAAAGACACCCAAAACCATGCCCATGTTTCGTGGTAACCTGAAGTCCAATACCTTCTGGAGGCGGTTCGTCATTCCCCACCAAGCCCCCAACTGGTCCGCCAATCACGGAAAGCGCAGAGGCATGAGTCCATCCAAGGTGATACGCATCACCAACAAAATTCTCAGCAGGCGCCTTCCAGTTTGCTCGCATAATGGAACGCGCTGGGGGACCAAGAAACTCTATGCCCCCAGGTACATTCGTCCAGGCATCAAGATACCAGGCCATCTCACCAAGATACTCACGTAGTGACGGCGCATCACCATCTGCACATGCAAAAATAAAACCGTTATAGCTTTCAATCTTTGCAACCTTCTTCAATCCCCACTTACTCTGGTCAAAGTGTTTACGATAAGCCTGCTCTTTAAAGGGAACAGACTGCAACGATCCATCTAAACCAAATGCCCACCCATGGTAATTACATTGGAATCCACGCGCGTTTCCTGCTTCATAAGGGCAAAGCTGATTACCGCGGTGGGTGCAATAATTATAGAAACCTTGAATGGATCCGTCTTTTTGTCGGGAAACAATGACTTCGTCATCAACCATTTTGGCTACTATGAAATCTCCTGCTTCCGGAACAAGACTCTCATGCGTTAAGAACAACCAGCAACGATAAAAAACGGTTTCTAATTCATGATGATAGATACCCTCTTCCCAAAATATCTTTTTACTTTGGATGCCGTTTTCTACGTCTATCAATTCTTCGCTATACATAAGATCTGTCCTAGTTTTCCTATGCCACATAGGTGGAGATCAGTTAGTCATCAGTGGCCAAAGGTAGATCAATACAAATCCACCCATCTTCTATAATTGGCTCATAGGTTTTCAAGGGTATCTTGCAGGGAAACTTAATCACCTCACCGGTGCGCACATCAAATTGTCCTCTGTGAAGAGGGCATTCAATAACGCCTCCTTCAAAGTATCCTTCTGACAGAGATGCGGTACTATGGGTGCAGCGATCACTCGTGATATAGATTTCACCACTGTAACGATAAACTGCAAGAGGCTCTAAGCCGGAAGCCTCTACACATTGTACCTCACCCTCAGATAAGTGAATGACTTCACAAAGTTTTATACGCATCGTCTCTCTCAGCACACCGCAACAATGACTGGTATCGCGTTTTTAGAATGGGTATGGTTGCGCCTCGGCTCGAGAGGTGATCCATTGTAATTCAGTGAATTTATCTGCGTTACTTACAGTGCCGTAATTAAACCCATTGCCGGAAGCGCCAACCCCACCGATTGGCCCATAGACCTCATGCAGAACCGTCTGCTCATTGATATGTATAATCCCGGAATGAAGTTGATCTGCAATCGCCATCGCGCGGCCGATATCAGGTGACTGGATCGCTGCTGACAGACCGTAATGTGTTTGATTGGCTAGTTGCACCGCCTCTTCATCCGTTTTGAATGTTATCACCGGCGCAACTGGTCCAAAGATTTCATCCGTAAAGACAGGCATGTCCACAGTGACATCACTCAATACAGTCGGTGGATAATAGAGCCCATCCCGCATACCGCCAGCATTCAGCGTTGCGCCCATGTCTATACTTCTTTGGACAATACCTTCCACGCGATCCGCCTGTTTTTGATTAATTATTGGCCCTATCAACACCTCATTATCTAAAAAGGGATCACCGATTTTCAGCCTTTGCGTTCGCTCCGCTAACCTTTGGATATACTCCTCAGCAATGACCTCATGCACCAAGTGACGACCAGCCGTTAAACAAATTTGTCCTTGATGAAAGAAGGATCCAAATGAGCCTGCGGATGTTGCCGCTTCGAGATCCGCATCATCGAGAACGATATAGGCGTTGTTTCCACCTAACTCTAAAGACACTCGCTTGATATGATGACCCGCTTGCTCGCCAACGATGCGTCCCGTTGCCGTTGAGCCGGTGAAAGAAATCATATCAATAGCAGGGTCAGATATGATCGCTTCGCCAGTCTCGGCTCCCCCTGGAACCACTTGAAACAAGCCTTTTGGCAGGCCTGCTTCTTCCAACAATAAAGCTGGAAGCACCCCACCAATGATAGGCGTTTGTGGATCAGGTTTGATAACAACCGCATTTCCCATCGCTAATGCCGGACCAAATGCACGTGCAGCTAAAAGAAAGGGTGAGTTCCAAGGCGTAATGATGCCCACCACCCCAACAGGAAGACGCCGGGCAATGCTCTGACGTCCTGGTACTTCTGTTGCGAGCAACTGGCCTTGCGGAAAGCTGGGCATTGTGGATGCTTCTAAAACTTCGCGTGCAGTCGTGTGAACTTCCCAATCCGCTTTTGCACGAACGGAGCCCGTTTCGCGAACCAACCAATCAGAGATTTCTCCATCGTGCACGCGACAAAGCTCTGAAAATTTACGTAAGATATCACCCCGCTGTGGGCCAGGTAAATTGCACCATTCTTTTTGTGCTTCAACAGCAACTCGCGCCACATCGGATACGTCATCCTTCGTTGCAAATGCGGATTCTGCGATTTTGTCTCCGCTAGCTTTATCAAGAACCTCCTGGATGGCACCTCGAGCATCTTTCCAATCGCCGTCAAAGATTTTTCCTGACCAAATCGCTGGCGCAAATAATTTTGAAGACTGTGTCATTTAACGTGTCCTTGCTCTTATGCATTCCGAATACTGCTCTTATGTGTTTGTCCAATACAGAGCCATATATGCGCAAAACAAATGCGCACCACACAATTCATATACTAGCATGTTACTTAATCTGGATTCAAGATAATTAGCGACAAACAAATGAATCAAAGTTTGCCCCAGCCCCGACATATGTCCCAGAAACTAGAGTGTTCCTCTATTCCGGATGAGTTCGATATTATAAATCGCCAAAGCAACCAGTAGCACGGGAATTGCTAAGATAAGAAAGTAATAGTGGCGATCTATGCCACTTGAGATAATCAGTCCAGCTACAAACGGGCCTACAATTCCACCAAGCCGTCCCATACCGATACCCCACCCCGTACCAAAAGCACGGACATCAGCGTGATAGATTTGAGGAATAACAGCATATAGGCCCACAATTCCTCCAAATAGAAAAATCCCTATAAAGAATGCGACGATCAATAAAGTGACATAGTGAGGTCCAAGGAATCCAAAAAGGCTCATAACAAAAAAGCTTGCAACAAAATAGGCCGCAACAATGACACGAATGTCCCATCTCACCGCAATATAACCAAGAAACAAGCCGCCAATCATTCCACCTACATTCATAATGACGCCGCTTGTAATCCCTTGATCTACGCTCAGTCCCATATCTACGATAATCTTAGGGGTCCAGTTTATAATAAAATAGAAGGCGAACATGGCACCAAAATAACTCAACCATATTCTCGCCGTTGAAGAAAAATACTCTTTCTCAAAGAGAGCCCGGTAATTGAAGGTGATTTCTGTTTTTCCCATTAATGACTTAGGTGGGATATTGTTTGTCGCACTACCCATTCGTCGCAATATACTTTGGAGTTGAGCAAGTGCCTTATTCGTATTCTTCGCACGCAAATAATCAATGGACTCAAATAAATAGAACCATGCAACGACAATCATAAGAGTCGACAACACTCCACCAAATATAAACACGGCACGCCAATCGTACATAGCGATAAGATAAGTCGCGATGACACCACCCACGCTTGCTCCTATGGGATACCCGGATTGAAATATCGAAATACAAAAAGCTTGTCGCTTATACGACGAATACTCCGAAACGAGTGTGTTCAGACTTGCGAGCATGCCGCCAATACCAAGGCCCGTTAGAACACGTAAAATAGAAAGTTGCAGCGTTGTCGTTGTCAAGGCCGATAGCAACATGCCAATGCTAATTGTAACTAAGCAAGCAAGGATTAATGGACGTCTTCCATAATAATCTGCGAGCGGTCCTATAACCAAAGAGCCTACCGTCATGCCCAATGGTCCTGCACTAAACAAAATACCTAGTTCTGTTGGATGCAAATCCCAAGCAACCGCTATCGAGGGCGCGGTAAAAGCAATGGCCAGGACATCGAATCCGTCCAACATGTTGATAATCAAACAGAGTCCGACGGTAAACATTTGATACCGAGACATTTCTTTCTCGCGAAAGTCCAATGCGGACTGCTCTACTTTATCCAAAATAGATGCCCCCTATTTTCTTATTTTTGAGCTGTATGCATTTCTTGAGTATAGCTTATGCATCACTGGCGATTACATAAGCATCTAACTCGCTACGGTTACTCACGCCAGCAAGACGCATTGACATCCGTTCCCTCTTCGACACGCTGCTCAACATATTGATTGAATAACGCATAGGGCTCCTTCGTTTCCCATTGAAGCATACCCTTTTTCACAGATTCACGTTCTTCAAGTCTCGCGTACCAAGATGCAACATGGGGATAATTCTCGATATCCCGCATATTCAATGTTTTGAGTCGATGAATTTGCACAGCCCAGCTGATATCAGCCAGTGTAATTTGCTCTCCCAGAAGCCACGGCCCACTGCGGTCTAATGTTGCATTCATGTCGGCAAAAATTCGATTGGCTTCACGAATGCCTTCTTTAACCGCGTCTGGTTTAACCGCATGATTGCGTGGGTCAAAAATGACCTTCATGGGATCTGGTACATTTGCACGAAACTTCGCTCGCCTCTGAAAAAAAGTAGGTTCGTAAGGTGTTGCTTTAAATAAAAACTCAAATGAAAGTGCAGCAATATAGACATGATAATCAGCCGCTGACTGCATCCAATCATGCATGCGTTTCTTCTTATCCGGGTCGTCCGGTTGCAAAGGCGGCTGAGGAAAGTGATCATCGAGATATGAGATAATGTCATTCGATTCCGTTATAACAACCCCGTCATGCACAAGCACTGGAACCACACCTTTGGGATTCAACGCAAAAAACTCTTCGGTTAGATGATCGCCACGGGGAAGCACATAGAAGTGACTTTCCCATTCAATGCCTTTCTCTTCCAAAGCAATACGGACACGGTCACAACAGTTTGAAATATCCGTGTGATAAAGGTGTACGCCTTTGGACGGAATGATTGAAGTATTACTGCTCTCTATAACTGGCACAGATTATCTCATATATTGAAAAACCACCCGGCCCCCTCAAGAGGGAAAACCGGGCAGTTTGGGGGAAATCGCTTGTTAAACTAACGACCGCTGACAAGCGTAGCTGTAATTGACTCGCCATTCTGATCCGTCATAGACCAACTATCACCGATTGCCTTATCCAAAGGAGCAGGGCCGCATCTGCTTGCATCTGCGCCATCTAACAATACACATAATTGATCACCTTCTAGCGTCCAACTGCCTGTATCACCTTTCGAGCTTGAATAACTACCATCTTTGTTAAAGTACGCGGAAAATTCAGTTTCAGCATTTTTCATCGCAATGGAGTTTCCGTAAAGAATACTGATATCTGCGGATGCCGTATTTAAAGTAACAAGCACCATGCTAGCGAGTGCAAAAGCAAAAGGTGTCATTCTCTTCATCATTCTTGTTCCTTATATTGTGTCAAAATAACTCTCTAAGCGTGAGTTTATTGATGAGATATCCGTCCATAATGACGGATGGGTGTTCATGTATGCGCTGACAGATATTCCTCTACGAAAACGAGTCGATCATTGCCCCACCACATGTCATCATCAATCACCATAGTGGGAACACCGAATACTCCTGCTGCAATAGCGGACTGGTTTTCGTTTTCGTAGGTATGAGAGGCCTCCTCTGAACTTAAAAAAGACATAAATTCGTCTTGATCCCAATCCATAGCCTTGGCCAACTTCCGAAGAAGGTCATCATCATTAGGGTCGCCGCTTTCCCCCCATGTCATCTTATAGGATTCTAAAACATACGCATCTGCATCGCCCTTCTTCATTGCGTAGAATGTTCCCTTATTCATACGCTCAGAAAGAAAACTCCCAGGCATGCCAAAAGCGATATCGTATCGTTGTGCCCAACGGTTTAAGTCTGTCATGAGATATTTAATTTTGGGCGGGATGTCTCGGTTTGGTGGACCTGTATTTCCTGCTGCTTTTTTCAGCAGATTCAAGTCGACTGGATGATAATGAATTTGAAATTTGTTTGACTTCTTCAGTTCCATTAATCCGTAATGCCCTAAATAGGCATAAGGACTGTAGAAGTCATAATAGAAGTCAATCACTTTGCTCATTCAAGAACCTGTAAATTTCTTATTTAGATAGCGCTAGAAAGCGACACCGACGCTTTAATTAGCTCAATTTTTTTTGCATTCTCATGGCTAAATTGAGTGTAGCATACTAGTATTTGTTTATCATTGCTAGTCTTTTTCACGTCATCGTGACAAGCAACGCTCCAAAAAAGCCAAATAGGGAATTAAAAAAAACGCCAGATCAGTTGCCCGATCTGGCGTCTCAAGTACTTCACAAGGGAATAGAACCTAGAAGTTTACTTTCGCTGTGACACCCCATTCACGTGGACGGCCCCAAACTGCTTCGATGATACCAATCGATGCAATATCACTGGTACCAGAGATGATATAATCCTCATCAGTGAGATTGCGGCCAAAGACGGTAAATTGCCAAGGGCTATCAGCGAGTTCCAAATTCGCGCTCGCACTCAAAAGACCAAAATCATCTTGGATCAATTGCGGAGTATTCACAGCATCATTCGCAATTTCCGTTTTATAGGAATAATCTGTCCGAAGTCTCAAATCTCCAAGATTGGCGAAAGGCAGAAGATACTCAATACCCACATTCCAGGAATATTCAGGTGTATTTTGAAATGCTGCACTCGTATCAAATGGCACCAGAACACCAACCAAATCACCAGGATCAATCTTCGTGTATTCAGCGTCAATATAGCCAAAACCTGCATTTAGAGTAAGATTGTCTGTGGGCACAGCGGTCGCTTCTAATTCTAATCCCTTAATTTCACCTTCCGCAGCATTCCGAATTTCTGGAACACCAAAGTTGAATACTGAGATTTGAATATTTTCATATTCCGAGAAGAAAGCAGCACCGTTCAAGCGCAAACGATCATCAAAGAAGTCCCCTTTAAAGCCGACTTCATAAGTTTGCGCTTCTTCTGAATCAAATGCAAGTGGCTCTGCGCGTGGGAAAAGATAGCGCGCGACGAAGCCTCCGCCCTTATAACCTTCGGAATATGAAGCATAGAGCAACATATTATCAAGTGGCTTATACTCCACGCTAATACGAGGCGTTAAGCTATTAAATGTTGCCGATGCATTCCGATTAGTAAGCAAGTATGGCATACCCGGCAACTGCGGTTTACGCGAGCCGTTTATCATATTCTTTTCTTCATGAGAATAACGAAGACCAAGCGTCACACCGAGCTGATCCGTAATTTGATAGGTCCCTTGTCCAAAGAATGCATAATTCTCATTATCCATGACTTGGGTACCACCGCCAGAAATTGGCAAACCACAACATGTAAAGAGATCAGGCACTACAGGAACATCTGTAAACTCCTCGGCATGCTCATCGAAGTAATAAGCACCGAGCAGCCAATCGAGACGATCATCAAAGGCACTGCCGAAGATATTAAACTCTTGGCTGAATTGATCTTGCTCGTGCTCATAGGCTTGCTGAATAATAACAATGGGCGAGTGGTCAGGATCACGACCAAACTCTGCTTCCCACGTACGGTATGCGGTTATGGATCTCACGGTCGCAAAACCAAGATCCCATTCCATATTGAGTGACGCACCCCAGAGGTCCATATCAACTCCCGTAGGACCCGTCGCCATAGACTTTTCATTATCTCCAAGGACGAAGCTCTCATCATAAACTGCCATATTGGCAATGCCATAGATTGCATTATAAGCACCAGCCCATGTCCCCGCTGGAGGAGGAGGTCCAGGGACAGCCGACACACCAACCAAAGATGATTGCGGGCTGTCATCCTTTGACTTGGTATAGTCAAAAGCAAAGTTAATGTCCCAATCTTCATTCGGCGTAAAACGCAGCATGCCACGGAGAGCGTCGGTATCTTCCCCACCCATGGTTTCACCTGTTAGAATACGATCAGCATAGCCATCACTATTCTTAGTTGACACCCCAATACGAGCAGCAAGCACATCTTCAACAATTGGAACATTTATAGATGCTTTAGCATTGATACGCTCAAATTCGCCAAGGGTTAGTTCAGCAGAACCTGAAAACTCATTGTCCGGCTTTTTAGTAACAACACTAATCGCACCGCCGATTGTATTCCGCCCAAACAGAGTCCCTTGCGGACCACGCAGCACCTCAACTCGCTCGACATCAAGGAGATCCAACACACCGCCCATCGAGCTTGAGATATAAACACCATCCAGATAAACGCCAACACCAGGATCAGCGGAGGCAATAAAGTCCGGCTGACCGATGCCACGAATATAAATCGACGCTGAATTAGAACTCCCGCTCAGAGCAACGGATGAGTCAAACTGAATGTTTGGCGTAAAATCGCCTACATCAGAAATGTTTGCTGCACCGCGCTTGTCAAGATCATCACCGCTAAATGCAGCCATGGAAATTGGTGTATCCTGCAAACTCGCTTCACGTTTTTGCGCTGTCACAACAACCTCATCAAGAGCAGCATGAGCGACCCCTGTGAGCGAAACACCAAAGATCGTCGAAAGAAGTGCCATACGAAAGGCCGCACGTCTATTAGCCGAATCTTTTGTCATATCAGGAGAGTTCATCTCTAAATTCCTCTTTGTTTAAGCCGAACGCATAATTTTTTTGCAGTCACAGCGCTTAGCGCATGCAAGCATACAAATGAAAATGCTCCGACAACCCCCTATCTCTATAAATCTTACGCCTCTCAGGCTGTTTAGCCGGTGCACAAGATTGCCTTTAGCATACTAATATGTTAGCCTATGTCAAGGTATTTATCGAACAACGAGTTGCCTAGGGTTGTGAGGATCACGACCTATCCAACTGAAAAGTCATGATGAATCTAATAAAATCTGTTTAAGCCGATAGGGATCCACAATGAAAAGGCGAACTTTTTTAGCCAGCGCACTGGCAACTCTCAGCCTCAACTCGGCTAGGAAAGCTCAGTCTGCGGCATTTCTTTCACGAAAACACGCTAGGCCAAATATACTTCTAATCCTCTCGGATCAAGAAAGGTCCCGAGGTGATTTACCTTCGAATCTTAGTTTGCCTGGACACGATTTTTTAGAGGAGAATGGTGTCAACTTTACAAATTATTATGTGACAACAGCACCATGTGCTCCATCACGCTCAACAATTTATACAGGTCAGCATACACAACACACGGGCGTCTTCGCAAATCCAGGAGATGAGCAACCGTCTGCAGGACTTGCCCCAGGAGTAAAAACTATTGGTCATATGCTGCGCGAGCTTGGCTATTATACGGCCTATAAGGGTAAGTGGCACCTCACCTATCACAATTTTAATTCAACACTTGATCTCGATGGCTTTGGTTTCTCAGATTTTCAGGATGAAAAGATTCATGGCGGAAAAGGTTGGGACGGGCATCGACTTGATCCGCTCATTGCGAAGGATGCAAGCAACTGGCTGCTCGATAAGTCAACACGTATCTCGAAAGACAAACCTTGGTTTCTTGCCGTCAATTTTATCAATCCACATGATATTATGTATTTTGATGTGACGGGACAGCAAGAATCAAAACGGATCCACCCTGGCTTTGTTTCAAAGTTACACCAAGCCCCAAATGCTCCACCCTACAGCACTGATACGGATTATGATTTACCTGAAAGTTACTATTTGGATGACCTAAAAGAGAAACCAAGTGCGCAAAAGGATCATGCCCTGTTCCTTGACTATATGTTAGGCGAAACCACAAGTTATGATGAGGCAAAGTGGAAGAAGTGGCAGTCTTATTATTATGCATGCATACAAGATGCAGATACACAACTTCAATCTGTCCTCAATGCCCTTATCAAATCGGGTCAATACGACAACACTATCATTATTTATTCGAGTGATCATGGCGAGCGCGCCGGTGCCCATGGATTACGCTTAAAAGGACCCGATATTTACAAAGAGAATTTAAGAGTTCCTTTGATCATTCGACACCCCGATTACAGTAGCGGATTCTCAACTTCAGCCTTAGCATCAGGTATTGATATTGTACCGACAATCTTGAATTTTGCTGAACAACGTGAGACGAACTCACACGAGACATTTCCTGAACTCACCGGCATCCCCCTAAACGACGCGCTTACGACAACAAGCGCTCCAACAAAACGCTCTGAGCGTGGCATTCTCTTTAACTACACTACGATTCATGCATGGGATCCGGAATTCTTCAAACGACGCCTCCTTCGCACACTCAATAAGAACGAAAGGCCGTCCCTCGATAACATTTCTTTATTACGGGGAGTTTTTGATGGCCGGTACAAGTTCGCACGATATTTCCGTCCATCCGAACATCATCAACCCAGTAATTGGGAAAGCTTAATCACTCATAACGAGTTAGAGCTTTATGATACAGTAAATGACCCCCACGAAATCACTAATCTCGCTTATGGTAGCCGTAAAAACTCGCACCGCGACCTTATTCTAAAACTAAACACGCAACTGAATACTCTTATCGATATTGAAATTGGAAAGGGTCAAGACATCGGTGCTAAATACCCAGGCCCACTAGAAGCATATAATTTGTAAGAAATCTGAATTTCTTGAGCTCTGCCGTGTCATTATCAGCTTTTTGCACCACGTTGACGATAGAATATTGAACTCACGCCAGAATCCATGTAATATACTAGTATGCTTAATAGAACTACCTAACAGAGTAATCCGTTCATGAGCGAACTTGGGACTTTAGAAGATCTACCACTTGATTATCGTGAAGCCTTAACGGACTTAAACTTGCTCCCGTTATGGCCCAGTCTGAGGAATGTCCTGCCGTACGACATACCCATGCGAAGCACTGAGGCAACACTGTGGCGTTATCAAGACTTACGCCACCTTCTGATTCAAGCTGGTGACCTTACCCCTATTGAAAAAGCGGAACGACGTGTCCTCGTATTAGCAAATCCAGGTTTAGGCCTGGATAACATGAAAGCAACACCTACGATCTATCTTGGAATGCAATTAATTCTTCCCAATGAAGTTGCACCAAACCACCGTCATAGCCCTAGCGCTGTACGTTTTGTTGTTGAAGGGAGTGGCGGCTTCACCACTGTTGAAGGCGAACGCTGCCCCATGGAAAAAGGAGACCTTATCTTGACACCATCTGGTCTGTGGCATGAACATGGTCACGATGGCGACGGACCCGTTGTTTGGTTGGACGCACTGGATCTGCCATTAGTCTATTCCGTTGAGGCTTCTTACTGCATAGAAGGCGCACCCCAACCACTCTCGAACAAACTGGACGCATCTCAAACTCGCTACAAACGCGCTGGTCTTCTCCCGTACTCGTCCATAAACCAACAACGGAAACCTTACCCCCTTGTGCGCTTTCCCTGGAAAGATGTCCGGGATGCATTGATATCCTGTGAAAAAGATGCAGCGCTGGATGAACTTGTCCATCTTGCCTATGTTAATCCTGAAACAGGTGAAGAATGCCTTCCGATCCTGGGGTTTTCTGCACTGATGCTAAGAGGCGGCGAGTTAGCAACGCCGCACCGACGATCCGCAAGTGCAGTTATCCATGTTATTGAGGGAAGTGGACAATCCCTCATAGATGGCAAAACAATTTCCTGGGACGAAGGGGACACTTTTGCTGTCCCTACCCACGCCAATATTCAACACCAAAACCAATCAAGTTCGCGCTCAGCATTTCTCTTTATGGTCGATGATGCACCCATGCAACGCAAGTTGGGTTTCTATGAAGAATTTACAGAAAAGAATCATACATAATGCCTTCAAAACATATCTATACTTTTCCACCATCGCAAACGTCGTCTGTTTCGATTTCAGGAACAGATGAACGCTTTCCTGTAAACCGTATCTTTTGTGTTGGGCGCAACTATGAAGCGCATGCAGCAGAGATGGGAGTAAAAGTTGATCGTGAAGCACCTTTCTACTTCACCAAATCGCCTTCAACGATTGTCGAAACGGGAGCGCAGATACCCTACCCGCCCGGGACGCAAAATTATCATCACGAGATTGAACTTGTCGTTGCAATAGGCAGTCCCTGCTCAAATGTAGATGTACCCTCTGCTCACGAACACATTTTTGGGTATGCCGTTGGCTTAGATATGACTCGGCGCGACCTACAACTCGTTGCACGCGAGAAAGGACGCCCATGGGACCTGGGCAAGGACTTTGAACAATCAGCGGTGATTTCAACTATTGTAACAGTAGAACAATGTGGACACCCTGAAAGAGCTGGGATCTCCCTTGAGGTTAACGGAGATATGCGACAACTGGCAGATATTTCGGACCTCATTTGGAGTGTTCCAGAAATTATTTCCGACCTATCCAAATTTTATCACCTTGTTCCTGGGGACCTTATTTATACAGGAACGCCCGCGGGCGTTGGAGCTGTTCAGCCCGGCGATCATCTCCATGGTGAGGTAGTAGGCATAGGAGCGGTAGACCTCTCAATCACATAGCCGAGTTCGTACTAAACCGGATTCACATTAATCAAAGTCGGGTTGATTGCTTGGCGCCGCCGATTGAAAAGAATCCATGCATAAACATGCCTCATTGATATGCTGCAATCTCGGAAAACGAGACATATCGACACCAAAGCGCACTGCATTCGCAATTTGCGGTATCAAGCAGATATCTGCAAGTCCGGGACGTTGACCATAACAGAAATCATTACCTTCAGGTTCTTTCGCAACAATCATTTCAAGCGATTCAAAACCCAGATTTATCCAATGCTGCACCCATTCATTCACTCCCTCCTCACCTTGAGAAAAGGTTTCGCGAAGATATTGTAACACACGTAAATTATTAATTGGATGAATATCACAGGCGACAAGCTGTGCCATCGCACGCACATGAGCCTTCGCGAAAGAATCCTGAGGTAATAACTCAGGGAGTGGGTATTCTTCATCGAGCCATTCTATAATAGCAAGAGACTGCGTAAGATCGTGCGATTCCGTTTTAAGAACGGGGACTAGACCTTGTGCATTCAAGTCCAGAAACTCTGTTTTTCTCTGGTCGCCTTCTCTAAGACGAACTGAGAGCTGTTCATATGTTATCCCCTTGAGATTAAGCGCAATGCGCACACGATACGATGCAGAACTTCGACTAAATCCATATAGTTTCATCTGTGCAGTCCAGAAAAGTTATAATAATAGCTGTGTTTGTCAGCATGGATAATAACTGCTATTCTAGTATTCTTCCAGTAATTGTGTGATGTGAGAGAGGGAACAGATGAATTTCGACTTCTTACCAGAGTATTCCGACCACGCGCAAACCCACCCGAGTCTGGTCCATCAACAAATGCGGGCGCTCACAGGCGACCATTATTGTTCCGTGGAGAATACGCATACAACAAAAGATAAAGCGATTTTCCTGCACAGCCAGATCGGCAGCTCTTCTATTAATTACCTGAGCTATGGACAAGAAGTTGATGTTCGCGCGACAAAACCTTGCTCCATGTATCACATCCAAATCGTCACCAGGGGCCGATGTGAGATTCGCTCCGAAGGACGTTGCTTTACTGCCAACAAGCACAATGCAGTGATCATCAATCCAACTGGAAACATCAAGGTAACTTATAGCCCTGATTGTGAAAAAGTCGTCGTGTTAGTCGACCCAGAAACAGTCAAAAAAGAGCTTTACGAAATCACACGTAGACCCATCAAAACACCCATTGTCTTCCAAGAGTGTTTTGACATTAGCTCATCACCTGGGCTGGATTTAGTGCGCCTCATCAGCCATATGACACATGATATGTTTTCAGAGTCTTCATTTTACACAGCCTCAAATTGTCTTTCACAGTCAGCAGAAAAGCTTCTCATACAATATTTGCTCCGCAGCATAGACAATACGCATTCATATGTAATTTTTAAAGCCGAAGCAGAACACCAACCAGCTTGGCTTATCAATATCGATGCTTACATTGACAATAATATTCGCGAAGCCATTACACCTGAAGCTCTTGCCAAAGCAACGAATCTTAACATTCGTACCATGTATGAGAGGTTTAAACATCACCAGGGCATATCTCCTATGGCGTATGTTAAAAAGCTGAAGCTGGAGAAAGCTCGGCAAGAGCTCAAAAAAGCACACCTCACAGGAAAATCAGTAACCGATATCGCGATGGAATTTCAATTCACGCATTTAGGACGGTTTTCGGCAGAGTATAAGAAAGAATATCACGAGCTTCCTTCCCATACGGTTCGTTCATAACACAGCAAGTGATTGGTGCTACTCCGTACTATTAGGTACAATGAGGATCTTTAACGCTTCTTCCTGGGCAATAAACTCAAACCCAGCATCTACATCTTGGAGAGACAAACGGTGACTGATCACCGGCCATAGATTCACTTTCCCACTCACTAATAGGTCTTCAGCAATATCCCACGTCTCAAAAAGTTTGCGACCATGCACGCCCACAACCTCAAGCCCTTTCAGTATGATATGTTCATAGGGAAAGCCTGCTGATTTCTCTGGAATCGCCAGCAAACGAAGGGAACCTCCTACGCGCAAACAACGGCTCAGGGACTGAATCACGTCAGCCTGTCCTGTATAATCAATGGCCACATCAATATTCTCCAAATCACTCTGGGAGAACAGATCATTTCCATCATTGTTTTTCGCTTGAATGACAGAATCTGCTCCCATATCTTCTGCGACATCTAATCTCTTTTGGTTTTTGTCAATCGCATAAACCTCTGAAGCGCCAAGAGCCTTCGCGGCTGCAATATTCATAAGGCCGATCGGGCCGCATCCTGCAACAAGAACCCGCTTTCCAGATACACCTCCTCCACTCGTTGCGGCATGCACCGCAACGCCAAATGGCTCTAACAGTGCAGCCTCCTCATCGCCGAGCGCTTGAGGAACGCGGCGGCAAACTTTTTCAGGCAAAAGCGCATATTCGGAAAAGACCCCATCAACATCCACACCAAAATAAGTCGTATGTGGACAAACGTGTTCAAGACCAGCTAAACAGGCTGGACAGTTGCCACACCAAATATGGCTTTCTACCGCAATGCGATCACCTACCCTTACGGATTGTACATTTTCACCAATTGCCGTAACACGACCACTTGCTTCATGCCCCATGATCACAGGCTGCTTAATTTTAGGAAGCATAAAAGGTGCGGAGTGATAAACATGTACATCTGTGCCACAGATACCAGCCGCATGAACTCTTATGAGTACCTGATCCACATTGGGTTCCGGCTTTTTAACATCTTCATATGACGCACGACCTGGAGTAAAATCTGATTTTATGAAGGCTTTCATTTGGGTTACTCAATAAATGCTGTAAAAATCGACAACATGTCCAAGATAATCATTTTGAATGACAATCTTTTTCTTTTTGATTTTCCAACCCAATTCCGAGGCATCTTGTCGTAATACGTACTGCGAACAACCATGATAGACATGCGTAACATTATCTCTATACGAGTAAGTGGCCCAGTTTGATTTCACTGAAATATCTTTATCCACCCTATCCATGATTAGAACATTGGTTGCCAAATGTGTTGTCCGCGGCAATGGAAAGGAAGCAGAAGACCTTTCTGTTCCTAAACGAAATATTCGATCCTCTAAACCCGCACGGCGTGAATAATAGATTAAGGAGACATCCGTTTCAGGGTTATCAACCAAGCATCCATTCTCATCCCAACTCGGCACCCAGTATTCGACATCATTTGCATAAAGGTCCAGCCATTCTTCAAAACGGCGCTCATCAAGAAGATGGCCTTCTACGGTGATGAATTCGTGAATGCTGGCAAGCTTACTCATAACTCAACTTCATTTTTCAATTCATTCTTTAGAGTATCTAGCCAATATTCATGCTGACCGAGGAAGATGCCTTCATCATCCACTCTCTCACCACTCATCAATGGATGGATGCCTAGAGCTTTTGCATTATCATCAGCACCTTCGATCCAATGCGTTGATCCTCTTGAAATATCACTCCATTCAGCCGATGTGCCTTGGAATCCCTTTTGTGATTGCTCGAACTCCCTTAGATCATCTGGCGTTGCCATACCACTTGCATTGAAGAAGTCCTCATACTGACGAATGCGATGAGATCGATCTTCGACGCTCTCTCCCTTCGGAGCGAAACAATAAATTGTGACCTCAGTCTTATCGACTGAAAGAGGCCGAATAACCCGGATCTGAGTACTTGTTTG
>JANQLI010000147.1 GCA_028280675.1 Alphaproteobacteria bacterium | reverse complement strand
CACCGCACATGGCCATCGCCGCTGTCTTTGCTTGCTCCGTTGCATTGTGAACGGATTCCAAACGCAAGCGCTGGCCAAATATTGCGTTAGGGTGGTTCGTCACATCCCCAGCGGCGTAAATATCCGGATCGCTTGTTTGGCAAAGTTCATTGACGACAATACCGTTGTCCACCTCTAATCCGGCATCGCTGGCAAGTTCCTGGTTCGGCATAATGCCAACGCCGACCACGGCGACATCGGCTTCGATTGTCGTACCATCGGAACAAATAAGTGCTTCGAGTTTGCCATCGCCTTCATAGGACTCAACGCCAAGTCCCGTTTTAATTGTGACCCCTTCTTCCGCATGCATGTCTTGGAAGAACTGGGAGACCTCTTCCCCAACCGCACGGGCCATGACCCGATCAGCCAGTTCCACCACGGTCACCGCAAGGCCTAATGTGTTGGCGACAGCGGCGACTTCTAAGCCAATAAACCCGCCGCCAATCACGACCATTTTCCCGCCAGGTTTGACATCTTCACGAAGGGCGTCAACATCTTCGATTGAGCGCAAATAGTGAATGCCTTTCAGGTCAGATCCCGGAATGTTCAGTTCGCGTACACGCGTGCCTGTCATGATCAGCGCTTTGTCATAGCCAATGCGCTCGCCAGTGTTGAGCTCGACCTCTTTGGCGTCACGGTCGATCTTGGTGACGCGGGTGTTCAACATGACATCGATATTTTTGTCGTCATAGAATTTGACGGGTTTCACATAGAGGCGCTCTAACTCCATCTCTCCTGCAAGGAATTTTTTCGATAAGGGAGGCCGCTGATAAGGAATATAGGGCTCTTCTCCGATCAAAACGATACGCCCCTCAAAGCCTTTGGCGCGTAAACTTGCGCAGGCTTGGCCAGCGCCCTGACCGGCGCCAATGATAATGTATGTTTCCTGGCTCATATGAGCGTATCCTTGCTTTTCAGGCCTTGCTTCGGGCGCTAACATGTCGAACTCACTGGCGAGAATCAAGCGAAAGAATGTCCACCCACTTTATTGTCCGGAAATCACATCAATCCTCATGGCAAAAGCCCCGCAATATCAGTTTTACCTTCCTCATGTCGAGGCGACGGAACAGTTTGGCCGCGCGCTTGCCCCGTTTCTGCAGGTTGAGGATTTTATCGCTTTATGGGGCGATCTGGGCGCAGGGAAAACCGCTTTGGCGCGGGCGATCATTCGGGCGCGGCAAGCTGCAGCCGGGTGTGACATGGATGCGGTGCAGAGCCCTACGTTCACACTTGCTCAGACCTATGAGGCTGGTGATGTGCTGATCACGCATTATGATTTCTATCGCATCGAATCCGAATCGGAGATGATAGAGCTGGGCTTTGAAGATGCGCTCGATCAGGGGATGGTCCTAGCGGAATGGCCTGAGCGGATGGGTGAACGTATATATCCTGATCGTTTGGACATTCGCTTATCAATTTCAGGAGAGGGGCGGCAGGTTGGCTTATCCGGTCAAGGATCGTGGACACCCCGCCTTGAACATATGATCGCTACGGGGTGCTGTCGGGAGTTGGAGAATGTCGAGTGACGGATCGCGCAGATCGTAAGCAACAATTTTTAGAGTCTGCCGGATGGGGCAATGCAGCAGTTACCGTGCTAGCTGGCGATGCTTCGACCCGTTCTTATGACCGTGTTGTGGGGCCACAAGGGCAAGCTGTGTTGATGGATGCGCCGCGTGATGCAGAAGCGTCCGCATGCCCGCCCAATGCGTCCATCGCAGAGCGGCAACGTCTTGGCTATAACGCTTTAGCCTGTTTGGCTGGTCCTGATTCTGCTCCCTTTGTCGCCATCGCGGATTATCTCAGCAGCTTAGGCCTCAGTGCGCCGCGTATCCTTGCCGCCGATCTGGACCAGGGCTTTCTGCTCCTTGAGGATCTCGGAGATGCGCTTTTTGCAGATGTCATGGCAAATGCGCCTGCGCAAGAAGACGCGCTTTATCGCGCGGCTTTGGATGTGCTTGTCGCATTACATCACGCAACCCCGCTCGCAGACCTTCCCGTCCAAAACACCGAGACGTATCACGTGAAGCCTTACGATGAAGCGGCGCTCAGTATTGAAACGGATTTGTTGATCGATTGGTATGTTCCG
>JANQLI010000138.1 GCA_028280675.1 Alphaproteobacteria bacterium | reverse complement strand
TCGCGTCCATTACTGGCCGCGCGGCAAAGTGCTCGGCGGATCAAGCTCCATCAATGGCATGCTCTATGTGCGTGGACAAAAGCAGGATTATGATCTGTGGCGGCAACTCGGAAATCACGGCTGGAGCTGGGACGATGTATTGCCTTATTTCAAAAAATCCGAATGTTTTCCAGACGGCGATCGCGCCATCCATGGACAAGACGGTCCGCTGCATGTGACGCAGCTTGACAATATCCACCCCATCAGCGACGCCGCCATTCAAGCCGGGGTGCAAGCCGGTCTCACCCGGCACGATGATCCAAACGATGGCATACAAGAGGGGATTTCTTATTTCCAAACCAATACCAAAAACGGCAAACGCTGTAGCGCCGCCGCAGCCTTCTTGCGCCCTGCTCTCTCACGGCCCAATTTACATGTCGAAACACATGCCCTCGTCAACACCGTTCTCGTCAAAAACAAGCGCGCCATTGGTGTGAGTTACACACAGAATAGTCAAACCGTCGAAGCCCATGCTGGGCGTGATATTCTCCTCAGTGGCGGCGCAATTAATTCGCCGCAACTTCTGCAACTCTCCGGCATTGGCCCTGTGGACTTGCTGAAGTCGCATGGCATTGACGTGGTGCATGGACTGCCGGGGGTGGGAGAAAATCTGCAAGATCACATTATGGCCGGGGTGATTTATCGCACCAAACCCCATGTGCGCACCGTTAATCATCTGAGCCGCGGTCTGCCACTCATGAAAGAAGTGGCGAAATGGCTGTTCACACGCAAAGGCCTTCTGACCGTCGCCCCTGCCCAAGTGCAGGCTTATGTCAAGTCCCGCCCCGACCTTGAGACAGCGGATTTACAGTTTCTCTTCTTACCGGCGTCCATTTCTGCGGATCGCTGGTCCGCCAATGGGTCCCTTGCGCTGGAACGCGAGGGGGGATTTACATTAGGGCCGCTTTTGATGCGGCCGGAAAGCCGTGGCTGGATTCACATTCGCTCAGATGACGCTCAGGACGCCCCGCGAATCTTACCCAATTACCTGGATAAAACAGCCGATCAGCTTGCACTCATCGAAGGGATCAAATGGGCCCGCGCCATCGCAAACCAAGCCGCCTTCGCGCCCTATCGGGATCATGAAGTTCTCCCTGGCGCACATGTTGAAAGCGATGAGGATATTCTCACCTATATACGTGATAATTGCGCCACCTGTTACCATCCTGTCGGCACATGTAAAATGGGTGCGGACGCCATGTCTGTCGTCGATCATGAATTGAAGGTGTACGGCGTGGAGCATTTACGTGTCGTCGATGCGTCGATCATGCCGCGCCTTGTGTCCGGCAACACCAACGCACCGACCATGATGATCGCCGAAAAAGCCGCTGATATGATCTTGAACGCGGCATAAACTGATCGAGAGGTCATACGTAACCGTATCTGCTACATCATCACTTGTTGGGAGATCAGAATGAGCAAAATCACAAAAACAGACCAAGAATGGCAAGAGCAATTGACGCCGGAGCAATATAACGTGACGCGGCAAGCGGGCACCGAACGGGCGTTCACTGGCCCTTACTGGGATAATAAAGACAAAGGCACATATAGCTGCATTTGTTGCGGCACGCCGCTGTTTGATTCCGAGACGAAGTATGATTCCGGCACCGGATGGCCAAGCTTTTATCAACCGATCACAGAGGGTGCGGTTGGCGAACGCGAGGATAACTCTTTGTTCAGCCGCCGCACGGAAATTATTTGCGCCACATGTGACGCCCATTTAGGACATGTGTTTACCGATGGGCCACAACCAACCGGTTTACGTTATTGTATGAATGGGACGGCTTTAAATTTTACCGCTGAGGAATAACTGCCTGATGCCGCGCCCCTCGCCGCCACACGCAAAACAAATTCCGCACCACGTCACGGCCCATGGCCTCACACGCCAGGATGATTATGCCTGGCTGAAAGACCCGCGCTGGCAAGAGGTGATGCAAGACCCCACTCTTTTGCAAAAGGATATCCGCGCCTATCTCGAAGCCGAGAATGCCTATACGGATGCGGTGATGCGCGATACGGACGCACTGCAAAAAACCCTCTTTGCCGAAATGAAAGGGCGCATCAAAGAAGACGATTCTTCTGTCCCCGCGACCGATGGATCTTATGCCTATTACACCAAATACCGCACCGGCGGCCAGCAACCACTCTACTGCCGATACCCGATCAATACGCCAGACGCAGAAGAGATATTGCTGGATGGGGATCAGGAAGCAAAAGGAAAAGCGTATTATAAAATCGGCGCCTGTGCGCATAGTCCAAACCATCAATTGCTGGCATTTTGCGTCGATGACAAAGGGTCTGAATTTTATACGCTTTATATCCGCGATATTAAATCGGATGCTCTCATCGACACGCCAATCCCCAATATGACCGGGTCTGTTGTATGGAGCGCCGATAATACAGTCCTCTTTTACACGACACTGAATGAAAATCATCGCCCAGATAAAGTTTATCGTCATAAGGTGGGCAGCAGCACTCATGATGACGTGATGATCTATGAAGAAACCGACCCTGGTTTTTTTCTCGGGATTGATAAAACGGAAAGCGGGCGCTTTATCCTGATCTCTGCGCACGATCATGAAACCAGCGAAGTCCATATTCTCTCTGCTGAAACGCCGGAAGCAGTGCCGCACTGCATTGAACCGCGCACACCAAAATTAGAATATGACCTCACCGACATTGGCGAGACGTTTTATATTCTGACTAATGCAGACAAAGCGGAAGATTTCAAAATCATGACAGCGCCCGTGGCATCGCCGTCAAGGGCGCATTGGGTGGACCTTGTTCCGTACAAACACGGCTGTCTTATTCTGAGCCTGTTGGCGTTTGATAAACGCCTGGTGCGCATGGAACGAGACAACGGTTTGCCGCGCATTCAAATCAGTCAGTTAAGGTCCGATGGGACCATAGAAGACGAGCACGCGATCACCTTTGATGAACAAGCGTATAGCTTAGGCCTTAGTCCCGGCTATGAATTTCAAACGGAAGATATGCGCTTTACCTATTCTTCGCCGACAACGCCAACGCAAACCTTCGATTACAATATGCGCACCCGGCAGCGGACATTGCGCAAAACCCAAGAGGTGCCAAGCGGGCATGACCCGTCAGACTATGTGACGGAGCGGATCACGGCCCAGGCTCCTGACGGCGAAGACGTTCCAATCACGTTGCTGTATCGACGCGAACTTGTCCGTGATGGCCGCACGCCCCTTTTGCTGTACGGGTATGGCTCTTACGGTTATGCGATGCCAGCGAGCTTCAGCACCGCGCGTTTATCGCTTGTGGATCGCGGATTTATTTACGCCATCGCGCATATCCGCGGCGGCATGGATAAAGGATACAATTGGTACACAGATGGCAAGCGTGAAAAGAAAAGCAATACCTTTACTGATTTTATTGCCTGCGCACATCATCTCATTGAACGCGGCGACACGTCACAAGGACACATTATTGCGCAAGGGGGCAGCGCCGGTGGCATGTTGATGGGCGCGGTGGCCAATATGGCGCCAGAGCTGTTTTTAGGAGCAATCGCCGAAGTGCCCTTCGTCGATGTGCTCAACACGATGAGTGACGACACCTTGCCGCTGACACCGCCGGAATGGCCCGAATGGGGCAATCCGATTGAACATGCTGAGGATTACCGCACCATCGCCGCTTACTCGCCTTACGACAATGTTACGGCGC
>JANQLI010000045.1 GCA_028280675.1 Alphaproteobacteria bacterium | reverse complement strand
TATGCGGATCATTTGTACAATAACCCGTAATCTCCCATTTTAATTGGACCCGTCTTGTTTTGCTTAACGGGGCAGCGCTGTGAATGGAATGAGGTAACTCAAGAAACACAATGTTTTTGTCAGAGCCCACCTCATCCCGAAGTAAGGTTAGTTGCCTCGCTAATAGCTCGTTTTCCGCATTAACGTAATTTGCTATTTGATCGGAGACATTATAAGAGGGCACAAGTCCTTCAGTAAATTTTTCTGAAGCAAGTAAGGCATTAGCTATACTGTCACCAAAGGCTGTACTTATTTGATTAGTCGCTGGCGGCTGAACGGCTGTTGGCGTGACATCTCCTACTGACTGCTTTTGCTGTGCATTAGATATATCGGTATTGACAAAGCCAAGTTGAGCATTAATTGCGGCTAGTTGGGTAGTCAAATTAGCTTTTTCTGACTGCTTCGCTGCTTTCACTTGAGTTATTTCAGCTATTTGCTGATCTTTTACAGAAATTTGTTCATCAATATTGCGCTTCTGCTGCTCTCTATCCCCTGACTCTGGGTCAATTTGATTTTTCCGAGCTTCTAATGTGCGCTTCTCACCTTGCAAGAGTGTGTGCTTGGAGTTTTCTATTTCGATTTCAGACTGCTTCGTCGCTTCTTGTAATTTAAGAGACAGTATTTGTTCTCTTAAGGCGTCTCTCTTCGCAATGGCTGTTTTTTCATCAAGGCGTGCCTGCTCAGCATCTGCAATCGCTTGCTCGTACTTCCGTATCTCTCTCTCATTCTTTTTACCGGTAAGTTCATCAACGGCGATAGAAGCTTTAATGACCGAACGGATTTGTTCAACGTTTTGGGAATTGAAAGAATTTGGGTCAAGTGCAGTGTCGCCAAATTTGCTTATTTTAACTTCACGCGCCCGCTCATGCATTCCCGCCAGAAGATAATGAGCATCATCTAAAGTCCAATGCCGTGGCTCACCTATGCTTACGTAAACGTCTCCCTTACTCAGAGGCTTGAGGTTTCTGTTGGCACAGGAAATTAAAATCAACGCCAACAGTAAGAAGACTACGCTAAGGATGAAGGTATTGAGCTTCAGGTCAAAAAAGTGTCTTTTGTGAGACATGGTCATTCCCCCCAAGGCTATTTATCCGTACAACACGTAAATCCTGTACAGCTGTAATTTCCTGGGGGGGGTGCAGGTCAATTGTTTCAGCCAAGTTAAGTTCTTGAGGCTAAGTATCTAGTACTTACCCTAGCCTTTAATAAGCAAATAGTGCCACCATAAGGAGCTGGAGTCAAGATATGCACTCTACTTTTCCGCATTCGTTTTTTGTTCATTATTGCAAAAATAATGTCGTTTGCAAAACTCAATAGAAACAATCACTGTGCAAACTATAATTCAAAACTTACTTACAAGATTTCTACACAGAGAAAATTAAATTGCATATTTGTTTCGCCCGCATCTGGCTCTGAATATGCGCCCACCTGTTCCAGAGACTCTATTATGAAGTGGTGCAGTCCAAGGAGGCTTTACATGTTATTCTTTAAATATGATTGGGCTGTCCTCCTCTGACATCTAATACTTGATGATCTTGAGAGTGAGAGTGACCAGGCTGTGCACGCCTGGCCACCCTTGCTCCTATATCAGGAGTGTCAGTGGGCACTTATCGAGCATCCAACCGTGATTGAAGCCAGTCCAGCACCTCGTCCTCAACCCATCCCACTCTGTTGGGGCCAAGCGTTACCCGCTTAGGGAATTTGCCCGCCTTTTCCAGTCGTGCGATGTGTTGGGGTGAGTACAAGACCAGTTCCTTCACTTGACGTTTTGATAGTATCCTCATCACGATGTTCTCCATGAATGAAGAGCATCGCGATGCTCTAGGTTTGACAAAAGCCTAGACACATCTAAGGTAAGCTGATCGACGCATTTATCCAAGATTGAAGAGCTAGAAAAGTTCAACTGACGATTTCGGGGTGGTCCAAAAGGTGGGCTAATCTCATGCGTGATAATAAAATCATTATATTACAATAACTTATTATAGGTGCTGGTTTCCTCCAGCGGCACCATTTCAAAAATTTACATTCAATTTCAATCACTTATAATATCATGGAAAACAGAAATAACGTCTTCATGCTTAATATGTTTTCTCGTGTAGAGCATGTCTTGAAAAGAAAAACGCACGGAGAGCAAAAGCAAGAGTAGATAGATTACGCACGATGTTTCAGCAAAATTAAAGGGTTGATGCCAATTCCTCAAAGCCCTTGATAAATGGTTTAACATTTTTGAGTCTGAAAGACCTATCGGTGATTTCGGCTGAGTGAATTCTGTCCATCCGAAAGCAGCGGATGTCACCGCGCAAATAATCCCATGCCAGCAGGTACCACACAGGCCAGGATAATATTAGATAGTGCGGCTCAATCACGCGCCGCGTCTTCTTGCGCTTTTCATCGAAATAAGAAATATCCAAGGCCTTCATTTCAAAAAAAGATTCATAAAGTGCATCCGCAATAATGGGATCCGGGCCAGGATAGCTTTTCATAACATGTACCGATGCCAAATCCGTAATGAGAATACGTTTTCTGATCACCTGAACTTTGTCGCGCTGATCCTGGGGAAAGGAAACGGCCAGTTTGCTCCGGATGGCTTTTAAATTTCTCATAAACAAAGGAGAGCCTATCTTCTCCATAACAGCAAGGCTCAACAACAGATCAATGACCTCTTTATAGCTCAGATGCAATCGGCCCAGTCCCCAGTGCCGGTGGAGCCGCAAACCACCTCCGCGCCCCTGATCTGTTTCTATGGGATAACCCTTTTCTTTGAGAACAGCGAGATCACGCATCAATGTACGTGTGCTGATTCCAAGTTCGTTTGCAAGCCCGGCTGCAACGTAATAATCACCAGATTTAAGCAATCCGACCAGTTCGTCTAATCGCTTTAATCTTGAAGAGGCCTTTGTTTTTCCCATTCATAAAATATGTCATATTCTGTCGTCTTTATCAATTAAGCTAAAAAATAACAAGCAATTGAACTCGACAAATAGGGAAGAGAGACTATGCAAAGAAAAACTGTTGCAAACGCACTGGATGGGAACGTCGTCATAGAATGGGCGCCGTTCGTTGCAAAAGAAGGTGTCAGTGATGAGGAACTTTTAGAAGCATCAAAGACGATTCAAACCGAATTTTTGGAAAAGCAAGAAGGGTATATCAAAAGAGAATTGTTTAAAGGAGAAGACAAGCAGTGGGTGGACCTTGTTTATTGGGAATCTTATGAGGCGGCACAGAAAGCAACGCAAGGTGCAGCGCAGAGCAAGGCCTGTCTTGATTATTTTGGCAGGATGGTTGACGTCAATCACGAAGATCCAGGCGAAAGTGTCTTCCACTATCATCAAATGGCTGCGTGGGATTGATGTGTCCCGAAGACACACATGATTTATGGTGGGGTTTGGAGAAAAAGTTTTAGCTTGTTTCCCTATACCCTACCATTTTGGACAGTAACGCCCTTGCTATGGCTTAATCCGTGAGAAACGCGTCGGCCATTGTGTCGATCGCTTGCAACAAAAAGGTCCAACTTTCTTCCTGCGAAAAATCCATATCAAGATATTCAGGGTTGGTGCGTTCACGAATACAGAAATAAGCTGTCATCGCAGACACCATAACGATCAATGCCCATACTTTATCGCCATGCAATGTATCGACGGAGTCATTTTGGATATACGTATTCACACCCCGTCCAAAATGACCAACGCCTTTATCTAACGCACGCGTAATATCATTCGGTGTTACCAATTGGCTTTTTAGAAACTCAATCGTGTGCGGGCGGCGTCGAATCGCGGTGACGTAACTTTTCAAAACAAACTTTACGCGCTCATGCACTGTGAGTTGTGCGAAAGCTTTTTCATCCTCTCCGATCAATTCCATTTCCGATGGCCAAAAGGAGCTCGATTCCGCCCATCGCTGTGCGAGGCTTGGGATATCGCCGAAATACCGATAAATGAGAACTTTATTGACCCCGGCTTCGCGCGCCAAAGCATTGATCCCTATCCCGTTCGTTCCCTCACGCAGCAATAATCGCCCAAAAGCCTTTAAGATGGTGTCCTCCGTCGCGCGGCGGTCTTTTTTCATCGTCGAAGTTTTTGTCATGGTCGTGCGGTCACTTTTATATCTTGCAATCTGCTTCACATGCGGTAAATTGTAACCTATCGGTTACAAAATGCTTTTGACGACACGGAAACGAACGAATGAATTTTGATGATCCGAAAGACATGCTTACGGCGATGGTTAAATTACGTGGCAGCACAGATGGCGCCCCCTGCCTTTGGTGGTATCGTGGTCTACAATATGGGGTAATTGACCGACAGCCAACGCTTTTGTGGCAGGTGGAGGGCGCACAGCTTGGCAAATACGTTCAAAAAGATGACGGATCGTATGATCATATTTTTCACGATGTCATGTTTTATCTCGACGCCAAGACAAGCGAACTACTGGAAGAGTATGAAAACCCCTATACAGGAGAAACAAACGCTCCGCCTGTCATGCGCATGGGTCCTTTTACAAACAACCATTCTGTCGCGGGCGCGCAAATTCAATTACCGCCCAACCTCCCAGCAGGCGCCATGGATGTGAATTGGATTTACGAACCGGTGTCTGTCATTGGTCAGCACATTTTCATTCGGGAATCGGCAACCACAAAAATCATGAACCCCGCCAAAGGCAAACCAGGAGCCTCAGATAAAGACTATTTCTACATCAATGATTTTTTCACCCTCTCTGGTCGTCTAAGTGATGTTGAAAATCCAGACGTAAAAAGCGCCCCTGCACAGACTTCCTACACCAGTTTAAATGAGTGGACACCGTGGCTTGGTATGGGGAATCGAGACGGCGCTGTATTAGGCCGCGGAGAAACGGTGAAACTGGCCTCCTACGAGGATTTGCCGACGAGGCTTCGCGGCTGGATTGACACACGCGAGCCCGGCTTTTTCGAAGATCCCGAATTTGCTCTTTGGGATCAGCCATATCATCCCCTCAATCAATAGGTGACGGCGATGACCTCTCAAGTCCATACGTCGAGTCGTCCAAACCGCCGTGAATTTTTAAAGCGCGTTTCCATCATCACAGCCAGTACCGTGATTGTGGGACCTGCTTTAGCGATTGGCTCTGTGGGTGTGCAAAAAAACTCTGAAAGGAGCACGGTTGGGTGGGGAATGGTTCTGTCTTACCCTGCCCCGTCTGACTCGGCTCTTTTCCTGCAGCACTATTATCAGAACTAGCCCCATGGCAGTCACAAAACGTACTCTCATGCCTCGCTTGTTAATGGCAGGAGAAAACCGCGATCGCATTGTCAGATCTCAAAAGAGACGCGTGATGCAGCCCTTCCACTTGGTATAGACGTGTAACCGTGCCCTCAGAAATCGGTCTCTCTGTCATCAGCGCATCACATTTCTCGTGATAAACACCTCTGGAAACCCTCATCTCAGTGCGAGAGAGGGTGTTGTTTGAGCTGGGTAAGGAGGCGCTGATGCTACCTGTCACAACATTGCTAGAGGGGAAAAAGGGCCTGGTCGTAGGGATCGCCAATGAGCATTCCATCGCAGCCGGATGTGCCGAGGCGTTTTCGAAAGCAGGGGCAGACCTTGCGGTGACATACCTTTCCGAAAAAGCTAAACCGTTCGTGGCCCCTGTTGCGGAATCTATAAATGCCGACCTTCTTCTGCCGCTTGATGTGATCCATGACGATCAACTGCAAAACGTTTTTGATCAAATCGAAAAAACATGGGGACGGCTCGACTTTCTTCTTCACTCAATCGCCTATTGCCCAAAAGAAGATCTGCATGGCCGCGTTGTCGATAGCTCACGGAAGGGTTTCGGGCTTGCCATGGACATTTCTGTTCATTCATTCATCCGCATGGCCCGTCTCGCAGAGCCCTTGATGGATGATGGCGGGTGCCTCTTGACTGTCTCTTACCAAGGGGCAGATAAAGTGATTGATCATTACAATATTATGGGCCCAGTGAAAGCCGCCCTTGAATCAACAACACGATACTTATCAGTCGAACTCGGAAAAAAGAATATCCGCGTCAATGCGCTCTCGCCAGGACCCATGGTGACCCGTGCAGCTTCGGGCATCGATCACTTCGATGATCTTCTGGAAGATGCGAAACGGCGCGCTCCGCTTCATCGCCTCACTAGCCTCGAAGAAGTGGGCGCACTTGCGGCATGCCTCGTGTCCGATTACGCCCGGTCCGTGAGCGGCAACACATCGTATGTCGATGGCGGACATCATATCGTTTGATCAAACAGCGCAAACAACCGACACAAAAAAGCCTCTACTGAAACACGGGGTGCCGGTAGAGGCTTATGTCTAAAATATCTCGCCGCGTATTTTAGAATTTGTATTTGGCGCGAAGACCAATTTGCCGTTTGGGCGGCAACACCACTGTATCAACGAAGTTTGGCGCACCTTGTAAAGAACCTAGCGTCGTGGAGAAGTCAGGAAGCTGACTGCCAGAAATAATAGTGTCATCATCCAAGACATTATCGACAAATAATAGGGCTTCCCAATTCTCCCCTTCCAGACCCGCGCGTAAGTTGAATAACCAGTATTCTTCAAACTTTGTGACATTATCCGGCCCCTCAAAGCGCTCACCTTGATATTGCGTATCCCCTTCTACAAACCAGCTCATATCCGAATTGGCGAGTGGACGAATAAGGCTTGCAGCCGCAGTGAAAGCATGCTCCGGAGCACGTTCCAATTGACGACCACTATAATTGACACGGCAAATGTCAGTATCGTCATTACCATCAGGCAATACTGTTGTATTCACACTATCCTCATCAACGGGTGTACAATTCCCAACTCGTGCGATTGTGTCTTCACTTGGGCTCAGATCTTCAAATTCAGTGTATTCTGTATCATGCCAAGTATAGGCGGCCCGGAGAACCAAGCCTTCAATTGGCGTCGCCCACACAGCATCAAGTTCTGCACCCCAAACTTCTGCTCCGCCTGCATTGGCCACACGTGAATTGACCGAACCAGTCGGCGATACAAGACGCACATTCACAAGTTTATCTTGAAAATCTTGGTAAAATGCTGCTGCATTGAGCGTCAAATCACCGAAGCCACCATTCCAGGATGTTTTTGTGCCGAGTTCATAAGCAATCATTTTCTCTGGTTTAAAGGTTTGCCCATCAAGCCAGTTTGGTTCGGTACCGTATGGAGCTCCACCCCCAGCAAAATTAAAGCCAGCAGGTTTAGCAGCCTTAGAAATCGACGCATAAACCATAACATCATCTGTCGGACGCCATTCAAGCGTTCCTTTTGGAGTGAAAGAGTTTGAGTGAATTGTTGGAGTAAAAGGATTGTTCGCAAATAGAAATCCACTCCAAACTGCATCTGGATCTGAACTCACACATGTATCTCCGAAAATATCCTGGTCAGAAAGTGAACAAGCTCCGTTTAGGAATAGCGGAACGAAACCTAAATCAAACATTACTAGTTGATATGAAATATCGTCCTCTGAATAACGTCCCTCAATGGTCGCTTTCCAGTTATCATTCAACTCCCACTCCAGCATTCCGTAGAGCGAAAAATGTTTATCTTTAATTGTACGCGGGTCTCGAACATTAAAACCATTAGAAATATTGTAATTGAACATATCTTGCCACGTTACCCAGTCCGTTGCACCCGGCCCAGGAGTTCCAGTTGGCAGCCCTGATTCAGTAGCTACATTTCCCAATAATCCTATTTCGTGATGCACTCGTTTCTGAGACCAGTAATTTACACCGAGTGTTGTTTGAAATGGGCCATCGAAATCGGATTGATAGCGCAATTCTTGACTAAAAATTTCCGTGTCCGTATCGTTCTCAATAAGATGTGATCCGAGAAGTGCATCTGGTCGGCCAAGAGCATTCGCATCCCAGTCATACTGTTCTTGCATCTCGGAATCAACGTAACCTGTATAGGATGTCAATGTCCCTTTGATTGCATCGATATCCCAACTCGCAACAATTGACGCACGGAACATTTCTTGTTTTGTTCCGAAAGGGTCTTCACCAGTGACAGGGTGTTCGCTACGCGTGAGTGTTTGAATCGCGTCCCCCGCATCACCATATGTAGCATTGACGGGTGTGCTGACACTAGTGACGGGAACGACAATCGGAGGCGTCAAAGGATTATCATCATGATCAACTTCTTTTTCAAAAAGAGGCCCTTCTTCAGTAAATGGCACACCTCCATTGTCTAAAGTCGCAATACTATCAAACGGTTTCCGTGCTCGTGGTAAATCATTCCACTCTTCATCTGAGTATTCGAGACGTGTTTTGATTTTAATCGCGTCGGTTGGGTCAAAATTGATAGTAAGCGCACCGCCAAACCCTTCACCGCCGCCGAGGGGATCGCCAGAAATACTATTTTCATACTGGCCTTTTTCATCCCACCAGAAACCGCTCGCCATGAGGCCGAGCTTACCGTCCACGATGGGGCCACCAACTGATCCGTTGACGGAATATTCTTCATGCTCCGCCGCTTCAACAGAAATATTGCCGCTGAATTCTTCCGGTGCGTCTTTGGTGACATAGTTGATCGCACCGGAAAACGCAGCCCGGCCATAAAGAGCGCTTTGAGGACCCTTCACCGATTCGACACGTTCTATATCACTGAGCAAACGCTGGCTGACCATCAATGTGGCGCCGGGCGTATCAACCGCTTCAGAGGTGACATCAATCCCATCAACCATAAACGCAACACCCGACCGGCCGCGCGTGGGGGAAATACCGCGCACCGCAATCCGTACATCTTTTTGCGCGGAGTTTTGGTCAAAGACAAAACTTGGCGTGAATTTTGTGATCCCTTCGAGACCACTCGTGCCGGTTCGTGTCAATGTTTCAAAACCGACGGCGGTGACGGCAATCGGAATGTCTTGTAAATTTTCTTCCCGCTTCCGGGTCGTCACCACGATCTCGCTCACCGCCGACCAACCACTTGTCGGCACCGCAACAGAAGTTGTTCCCGTGACCAGTGCGACAACTGCCAAAGACTGTAAAAATCTATGCTTCATCGAATTGTCCCCCAAATGTCAGTCTGTTACAGGCAGACACCGCACCCTCAAAAACCAACTGTAACTGACTGGTTACAATTTGTTTATACACCAAATCACATAAGAAATAAAGCGTGGATAGAAGACGGATCTGTCGTAACTATTGGGGAAATGAGCGTCACAGACAGTTTTTGTCGCAGTGTGGCCTGACTGCCATACCTCTGTGAGGACCGTGAGTACGAGACCCTATTCACTTTCTTCGAGAAGGGCTTGGGTCTCAACCCCAATAGATTTGATGTGCACATCGCGTTGCGGGTAGGGAAACTCAATCCCATGCTCCTGGAATTTGTCCCAGACTTTTAAGAGGCAATCATTCATCACCCCGCCACGCCCATTTTGCGGATCATCAATCCACGCGCGTAATTCAAGATCAACGGCATTGTCACCAAAGCCCCTCAGAAGACACCTTGGAGCTGGGTTTTCTTTTATACGCTCAATTTCTGCCGCTGCCTCTTCACAAAGCGCAATGGCTTTATGAATATCGGACTCATATGACACACCGATTGGCATGCGTAATCGTAAAAGACGATTTGTGTAAGACCAGTTCTCTACCCGCTGCGTGATAAGGTCCTCATTTGGAATCAAATGTTCGGTTCCGTCACGGGTAATGACGGATGCGTAACGCGCATTCAGCTTATCAATCCAGCCGAATGTATCCGCAACGACAATATTGTCACCGGGCTTTACCGATTTATCGAGCAATAAAATGATTCCACTGATGAAGTTCGCAACAATCTTTTGCAGACCAAAACCAACACCGATACCGAGAGCCCCACTAAAGATCGTCAAGGCCGTAAGATCGATTCCCGCCCCACCAAGCGCAAGGAGGATGGCCAAACCAAACGCCCCGATTTGCGTAAGCTTACTGATCAACACCTTGATCGAGGGCGTGAGAGTCACAGAACGATACACTTGCTGATCAACCAGACGCGTGATGACGTTCGCCACCCACAAAAGGATGACGAGGGAGATGAGCCCTTCGACCACAGACAAAGCCGATATGCGAATATCACCCAGCGTCAGTGCGAGTGAATCCAGAAGCGTGCGGGTCTCATCCAAGAGTCCTAAAATATTGAGAGCCGCGATCGCCCAAGCGACTGTCGCAACCACACGCGACCAAAATTTACTTTTGATCAAACCAGACATGAACCGGATGATGACCCAGGCTGTCGTGAGACTGGTGGTGACAATCAGCAGGCCATTTGGGACACCCCAACTGGCAAAGAGGTACGACACACCCCATTGCAGAATCAGCCAGATGAGAGGCAACATCAGGTCGTTAATTTCATCCGAGAACTGCTCTGCCGCCGCCAGGCGCGCGCGGTCTGCTTTCGCAAGAGAATCGTGCACACGGTCTTGCAACGGACGCGCAAGAAGGGTGGCGATGAAAAATGTCACCAGAACAGCTAAGGCTTGATAGCCCGTGCTCCCAGTCAGAACAACGGTATCGATCCATTCAAGAAAAGACGCCTGCAACTCTGATAGCTGCACGTCCTTAAAAAAATCCTGCATGTCACGGGACTCCCCAACTGAAATGATTCTGCGAGCCCCCGTTTGAAGACGCCGCCTTGATTCCCCCATATCTTAACCCATATGATAGGCAAATTGCACGTGGGGACCAGCAGTAGAAATGACATCGTTTCATATGGCGGCGGCCATCACCTTCATTGGATTGCAAACTGTCATGTCCCCAGCCATGGCAGAATGGGAAGGCACAGTTTCTATTCAACTTGAGAATGACTTTATCGGCTCCGATAAATGGTTCACCCACGGCAGCTACGCCTCTTATGTCTCAGAGCCCCAAGAGGATGGATTCTGGGATATTGCCGAGAAAAGTTACGAGGAAATCTTCAATAGTGATGTTGACCGGGCCCGATACAGTCTGTCGCTTGGACAAAATATCTATACACCGGAAGACATCTCAGACCCCAACTTGATCCCAAACGACCGCCCTTACGCTGGGTGGACCTATATCGGCTTTGGCCTGGTGGTTGAAAAGACGGATTCTCAAGGCCGTCTCGCCCGCGTCGATAATTATGAAGTGAACCTTGGGCTGGTCGGACCCGATTCAGGTGGCGAATGGGTGCAAACCACGTGGCATGATGCATTTGATTTTATTGAACCCCGTGGATGGGACAATCAGCTTAAGAACGAACCCACACTCAACCTCTTTTATGAGCGGCGGCTTTATCCACGAGATTTACGATGGGATGGAGATAATTATCCAAACCTTGGCCCTTTTGAGGTTGAATTGGCGCCACGGTGGGGTGTCGCTCTTGGTAATGCTTTCACTTATGCATCCGCAGGCGCCGTTCTACGCTTCGGCCAAAACCTGAACGACGACCATCTGCCCTTGATACGGCCAAGTCTACCAGGCTCAGGTTATTTCGATGAAGCAGAGGGGTTTAATTGGTATGTCTTTGCAGGCGTAGATCTACGCGCCACCGGATATAACATCTTTCTTGATGGCAATACCTATCGCGACAGTCATTCGGTTGATAAAAATATTTTCGTCGGCGATGCGCAGATTGGGTTTGCCGTCACATATAAACGCGCGCGTCTGGCCATGACGAATATCTTCCGCACAGATGAATTTGAAGGGCAAGGGGAAGGCTTTAATTTCCGCGCCCTCACACTTTCCTGGCGCCTTTAAGCACGACGTAGAACACGTGGCGCGTCTCCCTCACTCATGACCGTCGAGCACCTGGACATGCGCCGTCGCTGATCGCCCGGCTGCATCAACAACGACGACATCAGCATAACCAGGTCCTTCAGGATACCAATAAGTATCGGCAAGCATATCTGTACTTTGCGAAAGCAGCTCACCATTGATCATCCAGCGCAATGGATAAGCTCCTCCGATTGCTTTTAACGCCAAACCCTGATGCGCATCTTCGTCTGGCAACGCAACGGCAACACCGTTAGCAGGAAACTTAATAACTGGCGCAGACACAGACCTTTGCGTGATCGCTGCAACGTGTTTTTTCTTGGACCGGCGCTCAAAATGCTGCATGCGGAGTGGAAGATCCTGTCGATCCGCCACGTCTATGACGTTTGCAGGTTTCGGCACGTAGGGGTCTTGGTCCGAAGGAAGAATATCGAACACTTTCAGCAAAAGAGGGGCCGCCGTATTACGCCCAAACGCACCAGGACGCGGCGCGCCATCTGCACGCCCAACCCAAATACCAACAGTATAATCCCGCGTATAGCCCATCGCCCATGCATCACGATAACCGTAAGACGTTCCAGTTTTAAAAGCGACAGTATGACGGCGTGCAAATCCGGCACGTTGTGTCCAGCCATCTGGCATGGAGCTTCCACTTAATATGTCGCGAATATAATAGGCTGCGGTTTTCCCCATGATCCGGCGCGGCTGAGACGCCTTTTGGTCCATCGTTATTTTGAGCGGCGTAACTTCACCCTCATTCGCCAAACCAGCATATACTTGTGTAAGGTCTAATAATGTCACACCGACACCGCCAAGAGCCAAAGGAATAGAAGGCGCTGTTCCTTGCCGTGCAAAAGAAAGTTTTGTCCCGGCATGACTTAACGTCGCGGCCAGGCGCACGGGCCCCATATCATCAAGCAACGCAACAGCAGGAACATTCAACGATTTGCGCAACGCCTGGCGTATCGTGACCGTGCCTTGAAACCCCTTATCGAAGTTTTGCGGCGCATAATCACCAAACACCATCGGGCGATCCTCTATCAAGGTTTCCGGATGGATGAGCAGATCGTCAAACGCGAGCCCATATATAAACGGTTTGAGTGTTGACCCTGGGGAGCGTGGGGATTGTGCAAGGTCTATTTGCCCGGCTGGGCCCCAAAAATCCGATCCGCCCGCATAAGCAATCACGTCGCGGTTAGCATTTTCAACGATAACCGCTGCGATACTCGCATCGTCTTCCAGCCACATATCTTCCAATGCCAGAATATCTTCGAGTGATTTTTGCATATGCGCTTTGAGTGTCGTTCGCACAACCGCATCACCCGATGCGCTGACCAAACGCTGCGATAAACGCGGTGCAAGAAACGGCAGTCTCATCCTTTGCAGGGGCAAAGCTTCATTGCGCGCTTCTGCGAGATCAAGCTGTGAAAATTTTACACTCTCTTCCATGCGTGCAAGCACTTTGTCGCGGCCAAATCTTGCTTCCATATAATGCCGATCGGGCCGCAAACGCTCTGGTGATTGGGGTAACGCTACAAGAAGTGCAGCTTGAGAAAGTGTGAGATGTTTGGGCTCCTTCCCAAAGTAACGCAAACTTGCCGCGCGCACGCCTTCGACATTCCCACCGAAAGGCGCCAATGTGAGATACATAGCCAGAATATCATCTTTGCTGTACCGCATTTCGAACTGTACGGCGCGCGCCATCTCTACCAGTTTTGATGAGAATGTGCGGGATCGCGGTTCAAGCAATCGGGCGGTTTGCATCGTCAAAGTTGACGCGCCTGAGACCACACGCCCCTCAGAGACCCATTGCCCTATCGCGCGCAACACAGCGAGAGGGTCAACACCCGGATGAAAGTCATAGCGTTGATCTTCATAGGCCTTTAACAACTTGATGTAACGTGGATCAATGTCACCAACACGGGCGGGCAATCGCCATTTGTCATCATCAGACAAAAAAGCCCGCAGCAATTGTCCGTTGCGGTCAACAACCATTTGCGAGATGTCATGATAGCGCACAAGGTTAGGCGGATAGGCACGATCTAACGCAAAGGCGACCCCCATAACGCAAAGCGCGGTGACGCCGAGAGAGAGGCTTATGACCTTCTTACGATCCATCCCTATTGTGCACGAACAATGAGTTGTCCTGCATCGGTGCGTGCAAAGACTTGCGGCGCATACATATCTTCAACACTTGCCGCAGGAAGCACAAATTCACCCGGTGTGACGGCGCGCACCACATAAGCCAGCGTAAAAGACGGCATGTCAGGTTTTTCACCTTCCGCCAACCGGCGGTATCGATAGCTTACATCGAAGGCGGCGACAAAACGATCATCACGGGCTTCCATCATGTCCGTCCGGGTGAGCGTAGGCAACCATGAATAGGACGCATCGCCTGATTGCAGTGGCGCTTCTATTTCCCATCCGGCAGGCAGCAGATCCAGTGCAATCATTTCACGATACGCATCCGTTTCCATTTGCCCGCGCAACACCACAACAAAGCGATCATTTTGTTTGACCTGATCAAGTTGGGCAGGCTGTCCATCAAGGGTATAGATATTTTTTGAGAAGGACAGTCCAGCGGCCTCAGCCGCTAAGGGGGCAACGGGTGTGCCTGATGTCGTAATTGTTTTCCATATATCTGTCTCACCTTGATTAGTGACGGTTACACCGCTGTCAAGCTCTGTCAGAGTCGGCAACACATATAACGGGTCAGCAATTGTTGAGATCGCAGTCCCTTTGACATCCACATTTAAACGCCCTACATCTTGCGAGAGTTTGTGTGCCGTGAAGAGCATCCATGCTTTTTCTTGTGTCGTGGTATAACGATGCCGCGTTTCAAATTGGCCCGCCTCTTCGAAGAGCGCCGGCATGATACGCGTTTCATCTGCATCCGCCGCCATGGCTAAAACGCCAGAGACGTCGCGTAAGCGAGTGCCATATGGAATCGAGATCGATTTTTCCGGATCGCGTTCCATAACCAAAGCAAGCGCCCGATCGAACGCAACCCGTGCACGTGACTTATCGCCAATGCGTGATAAAGCGGCGGCGACATGAGCTGCACTCATTGGATTTGCAATTTTATCAAGCTCGGTGTCCGCGTAATAACGCAGATCACCCGCATTCAATGCGCCTTGTGAAGCCAAGACATAAAATGCGTAAGACCGCACCCATTTCTCTTGATAAGTCTGCCCAGCGACAGAACGCAACCAAGCAAGACCGCGCTCTTGCGCATCTTGCGGAACGATGTAGTTTTGCTTTGCAGCCTCAAATAAGAAGTCGAGAGCAAAGACGGAAAGCCACGGCGCGGCAGAACCCGAGCTTGGGCCCCACATACCAAAAGCGCCAGAACTTGACTGCATATCAAGCACACGGTTGATGGCGCTCTGCACCCGGTATTTGAGCATGTCATCTTGATCAACATCGGCAAGCAGCGCCATATCATTATAATAGACCAAGGGATAAGCGCGGCTTACGGTTTGTTCGAGACAGCCATAAGGATAGCGATCCAACCAGCCAAGCAAACCCGGCACATCATAGCCACGTGAGCCTGAGACCGTCATGGCGAGTGACGCCGTGTCTGGATAGAACCGGTCAAGAGATGCACGTTGTAAATTCAGCGACTCACCTGGAGGCATCAAGGAAATCTGTTGCTCGGTGAGCGGCATCTGCGCAGGCCGCACTTCAATCGGCCAATTGCGCTCCACGCGATAGTCTTCGGGGCCTGTGAGCGTTAAAGCCACCGTGCCAATCCCCGGCGCGACACCCTCGACTGGAAGAGACAGCAAGATGCGTTCATCCTCACCAAGCGTCACGCTTTGCTCAAATCTGCTTCCACCCAACGTCGATGTGGCGCCTGTTACGGCAACACTGACTGTATAGTCACCGGCTTTGCCATCGACATTGTGGATGTTCAGACCGGCCTCGCTTTTATCACGAGGGGCAAGGAAACGCGGCAAGGTTATATCCGCCACAACATCGTCACGGATTGTCAGAGTGGTTTCGCCATGCCCGACTTTGTCCGTACTCATCGCCACGGCCATTAAGCGTAGCTCGCCAACGAAATCAGGTATCGCAAACTCAACCGATGCTGCGCCCGAAGCATCGACATCAACAAGTCCCGAAAAAAGCGCGACCGTGCGCGTTGGCACAACACTTAAACCGCGCCCGCCAAGAGCGTCACCGCCCACACGCAATTCGCCTAATACGGCATCGCTGTCAGCAATCAATCGACCATAATCATCGCGAATATCGACGGCAAGGCGGCGCTTGCCAAAATAATAAGTTTCAGGGGCTGGAGATTTAAATTTTGTCAATTGCAGGATGCCCTGATCGACCGCCGCCAAAGTCACGTGCGCTTTTTCGCCATCACCTAAACCTGTCACCTGAAGGGGCACGCTTATTTTCTGACGTGGCGTTACACGATCCGGCACATCCATCGCCACCGTCAATGTGTGATCAGATTGATCGACTTCGAGCCATGTCAAACCAATGGAGCGTACAGGCGCACGTGTGGCGGCAGAATCGAGCGGTTTATAAACTGTCACAAGCGCATAAGCGCCACTGCCCCAGTCTTCCGAAACCGGAATCTCCAGTTGCGTTCCTTCCTCACTGACATCAATTTCTTGTGTATCGAAGACGCGGTCATTTGCAATCACCACAAACGCTTTACCAGATACGGGCGGGCGAATATCAATCTTCGCCACCTCGCCAACGGTGTATGTTTCTTTATGCGAAGCGACACTAACCCGATCCGGGCGACCGCTCGCACTGACGCCGCCCCACCCAACATAAAAGCGGACAGAGCTTTCCGCGCCACTGGCCGCATCGGAGAGCATTAAACGGTATTGCCCCCATTCAAGGCTTTCTGAAAGACGGGCAGGCTGTGTGGCCTCAATGGTGAGCACTCCATTGCTGATCTGACTATCACGCACAATGCGTTCATACTGCCAACGGTCACGCACTTGATACCATTGATAGGAAATGTTTTCGCGAACGAGCCGGTAACTAACATTGTCACGCGCGATAGATTGCCCATCGCGATCAATCATTATGACTTCAAAACTAGCGGGCGCGCCTTCGCGGACGCGCTCTCCTTCAAAGTCAGGGCGGATGCCGATCATGGCTTTGCGGGTACGCAGGGGACGATATAGTTCGTTACGCGTTGTACGGCCACCTGGCTCATACATGGCGATGCGCATACGGGCGCGCAATGGTAAAGATGTTTCGCGAATAGCAGGAATTTCAGTGTCCACAACCGAAAACCCTTCTGCATCGCTTGGCGGAATATCTATATTAATGACCTGGTCGCGGAACGTTTCTTTCACGCGCCCAAAGCGATACCCCTGATAATCAGGATAAGGGTTAGGATCGCGCATTATTTTGAGTTCTGCTTCGCCCTCCAGTCCCGCCGCAGGCGCGCCATAAAGAAAACGCGTTTCGACATCCACGGTGACCGGATTGCGCGGCTCCCAATACGCATCCTCTGCATCTAATTTTACTTCAAGGCGTTCAGGAACAAAGTCCTGCACATCAAAACCAACACGCCCAACCGGCGCGCCATCTGTATCGACATAGGCGATGGCTTGCCATCGTCCCCGCGGAGCCGTATCGCTTAAAGAAAACGATGCATAAGATGCACTGGAGCGTTGTTCGTTCAAAACAATCTTTTGTGTTTCCATACCATCAGGACGACGGATGGAAAGGGTCAGAGGAACATCGGATAAAGCTTCAGCCATCCGGTCCCGTAACATTGTCACAACATGAACCTCTTCACCCGGACGATAAATGCCACGCTCGGTATAAAGATAAGCATCAACGGGTCCAGGCACTGATCGACCGCTGACACCACGATCCGTCAGATCAAACGCAGGACGCCGGAGGTCGATAAAATTGAAATCATCCCCTTGCGCATAGGCCATCACCACAGCCGGTTGCGCGCCGCCGTTGCCGCGCAAAAGTGACTGCGGGAAGTGAGCATAACCTCCTTGCGTGGTGGCGAGACGTGCGATTTCATCATTGTTACGCGCAACAAGGGCCAGCTCCACATTAGGAAGGGGCAATGCCGTTTCCAAGCTGCGCGCGATCACATGCAAGCCATCGGACCCCTGGAAAGTGGTCAAGCCAATATCACTGTCAATCACCCATTGCGCTGCGCTGGGCTGCCAGTAAGACCGGCGATCTGTAGAGTCTTTTGCCGCCGCATCGCTTGCCATGATCACATAAGCCCCAGGACGCCAGTCTGTCACTGCGTCCCGCACATTGAACAGCGTTTCAACGGTTTGATTTTTACGCCCTTGCACAATCATTTGGCCCTGCCACACAACTTGGCCTTGAGCGTTTTCAAGATCATATTTTTCATAAGAATAAAGTTGGGTTTGATCCAACAGGCCACGCTCAAGCTGCGACAGCAACCGGTCTCCCACGCGTAAAACTTTGAGATCCAACACCTCAACATTCACCGTTGTGATTGGCACGCCGCTGACATTTTCGCGGGGAAGGATTAATCCTTCTCCGAATTGCACCATGGTGGGACGATCCGCAAGCTCAAGCGGAAGCACGTCTTCATAAAGCAGTTCCGCGCCCGTCGCAGACGGCATGCCTTTGCGCAATGTGACTTCGTAGGATGTGGCAAAATCAAGGCCTTCGATGCACAATTGATTATCAACAGCGGTCAGCGCCGGAGAGACGTTCGATGCAAAGCGCACATAATCTGCATAGGTGGTTTCCCCGGAGCTATCGAGCTCTTGCGAAAAAATCAAACACGCACGGGGAAGCTCTTGAGATGTGTTAATATCGATACGTTGGAAAACAAATCGTTCGGGATCCAAATCCGATGGCGCTTGCTCCGCGAGTCGTAAACCCTCAGAGATCTCTTCAGGCAAAACAGAGACCACGGTATCAATGGTCTGATCAGGACTTTCAGATTGATAGAGAAAATACCCAAGACCCGCCAGTGCGAGCACCAATACCCAAATGGCCATCTGTTTCATCAGCGACTCTCCCTCATCGATCCTCCACGCATATGTGGCACTTTAGACTATTTTGTGACCGCGCCGATGTGAAATTCTGTGTAATTATAGGCTTTTTAGGCGTTCAACCTTGCCTGGCCTCACAAAAACTTGAAACATCGTGTCTCGCCAAAGAGGCAGGAAAGTCAGTAGGTTAAGGCGATGCTGATGCGTCATCTGCCACACACCACCAAGGGGGTCACACACAGATAATGGATACCATCAATACCGAAAAAGAAGTTCTCGACCGCTACGCTTCAGCGTCCGAAGACGTTCAGCCCACTCTTTGCTGCGCTGTTGACTATGACCCCAAATATCTCGACGTGATTCCACAAGAAATCTTGGACAAAGACTATGGCTGCGGCGATCCCTCGCAATATGTGCGCGCAGGTGACACCGTGCTCGATCTTGGCAGTGGTGGCGGGAAGATTTGCTTTATCGCCTCACAGATCGTAGGCGCCGAGGGGCAAGTCATTGGTGTGGATTTCAACCCCGCGATGCTGGATCTCGCCCATAAACATAAAGACGACATCGCCAAGGCGATCGGCTGGAACAATGTTGAGTTCCGCTATGGCAAAATCCAAGATCTTGCCACGAATTACGCAGCAATCGACGCTTGGCTTGACGACTTTCCCGTTGAGAAAGCGGAAGACTATCACGCCCTTGAACAATTCCGCGATCAACAAGCGAAAAATGATCCGATGATCGCGAGCGGCTCGGTGGATGTCATTGTTTCGAACTGTGTATTGAATCTTGTGAAAGCCGAAGAAAAACCGCAGCTCTTCCGGGAAATGTATCGCGTTCTGAAAAAAGGCGGACGCGTTGCAATCTCCGACATCGTCTCTGATGAGCACGTTCCTGAACATTTGCAAAACGATCCAGACCTCTGGTCAGGCTGCATTTCCGGCGCGTATCAAGAACAGGATTTCATTCGTGCTTTTGAAGAGGTGGGATTCTATGGCATTGAAATCGTCAAACGCGACGAAGAACCCTGGCAAGTGGTTGAAGGTATCGAGTTTCGTTCCGTCACCATTACCGCCTATAAGGGCAAAGAGGGTCCTTGTCTCGAACGCAATCAAGCAGTCATCTATAAAGGCCCGTGGCGTTCGGTCACCGATGATGATGGGCACCGCTTTGAACGCGGCGTTCCCACGGCTGTATGCGATAAAACCTTCCACATTATGTGCCAAGACCCTTATGGCGATCATATGATTTACGTGCAGCCGTCAGAAGACATTCCTTTGGAAGACGCCAAAGAATTCGATTGCAAGCGTAGCACAGTGCGAACGCCTGCGGAATTGAAAGGCGCGTCCTTTAGCAGCAATGATGAGAGCGGAAGCTGTTGTTAGAAGCGATTATTCTGCAGCAGCCAACAAATCTTCCTTGGGCAAATGATATTTGCGCAAGATGAGGATGCTAGCTAAGTGCAACAATGCAGGGATCACCGCAAAGCCAGCCATAATGCCGGCAATTGCACTGGTTGGCTGCTCGATAAACTCGCCGCCCGTGGATTCGATAAACCCAGTAGCTGACAGCAAAAACCCGAATAACACCGCGCCCATTGCGAATGATATTTTTTCGGTCGCTGAATAAACAGCTGAGAGAGCACCTTCACGGTTGAGGCCTGACTTCGCAGAGTCATAGGCGACCGTATCGGTCAGTACCGAATAAGACATCAGAATAAAGGCGGTATTAAAAACTCCTGTAAACACAGCCCCTGCCCAAATCGGCCACAACGTATCCGATCCTGACAGAAAATAGATTTGTGTGGTGAAGGAAAAAGCAACCAGCGACCACACATACACCGTCATCTTCCCATATGTTGCTGACAACCACACTAAAACAGGCATAACCAATGTGGAACTTCCAGCCATCAAAATGATGACAACTGGGAAGATCAGAAACGGATCAACCCCAGCGTAATAGGTTAGAAAAAAGAGCATGCCGGTGTAACTGATCCCAGCACTGAGATATTGCAGAATATTGGCACCTATGAGTGTCACGAAAGGTTTGTTCTCAAGGGCGACTTGAATTTGTTCTTTCAGTGACGGCGAGTCATCCGACTTAATATTCTGCGGCGCTTTCGCGGTTCCGAAAAACAACCAAATCGTCGAGATAAGAATGATGGCAGCTAAGACACCGCCCATCAATTCATACCCTGCTCGCGGTGTGTCACCCGCAGCAATCAGGCGCGGTGCGAGCGCACCACCAGCTAATAATCCCACATTGAGTGCCGTATTCCGAAAAGAGATGATCGTGGTGCGCTCATCGGGATCATTTGACATTTCAGAAGCCATGGTGAGGTAAGGCACAGAAAAACTCGAGAATCCCGTGTTCATGACGGTGTAGAGAACGGCCATATAGATAAAAAGCGCGACTTGCGTTTCAAAGTCAGGAACATAAAAGAGAAAAAAGAAACTGACGCCCGCAAGCAATCCGCCCCCCAGTATAAACGGCCTGCGTCGTCCCCACCGTGTTTCAGTGCGATCAGAGATCACACCAATTGTTGGATCGGCAAAGAACACCCAGGTTTTCGCAATCAAAACCACGATGGACGCGAGGGCCGCTTCCATGCCTAACATGGTTGTCATGTAAAAGGGTAACAGCAGCGCAGGCGTATCGCGCATGATTTGGCCGCCCACTTGGCCCACGCCATACCCGAAATAAGTGCTGATCGGCAAGCGCCCTGCAGGACGGTTACGCAAAGACTCGATGTAAGCTTTCACAAATACGACACCTTCTTACTCAGCCGCCGATGGTGAGGCGGCTAATGAGTCGAGTTTTTCCTTGGTGAGATCGTATTTATTGAGGATCAAGATACTTGCCGAATGCAAGAAAGCAGGCGCCAAAATATAAAAGTACATAATGTTATCGAGCGTTGATTCTGATTGCGCCGCGAAAGAGCCGTCATCTGTCGCAATGAAACCGACGAGGGATAAGAAAAACATAAAGATCACAGACCCGAGGGCGTTCGAGACTTTCTCAACGGCTGAATAGACCGATGACAATGCCCCTTCGCGACTGAGCCCGGAAACAGCACGGTCATAGACAATTGTGTCGGTGAGCACAGAGAAAGACATCAGGATAAAGCCGGAATTAAAATACCCAATACAAATGGATGCGACCCATACGGGCCATAAACCCAACGGGATGTTCACTCCCAGAATGGATACATATTCAAGTGGCAAGCTGACATCAGCAAAGAAATAGACGGGTGTCGTCAACGAGAACATGATGAGGCACCCTTTATAGACAAACATCTTGCCAAACTTTGCCGCAGCCCAAACAAATGTCGGCATTCCAAGAATTGACGTGACGCTCATGAGGACAATCCAGAGCGGCACCACGTTGAACACTTCATAAGACAGGCCAACTGAGTAGGCGAGGAAGAAGAACGCCCCGGCATAACCAAGTCCCGCACTGATGTATTGCACAATGTTGGCCATCATGAGAATCACGAAAGGTTTGTTCTCAAGCGCAATTTTGATTTGTTCTTTCAGGGGTGTTGTTGTTTCCGAGCTTTCAACGCGCGGAACCTTCGCCGTACCGACAAAGACCCAAACGGTTGCAACGACAATAATCGCGCCCAACACAAGGCCCATATATTCATAGCCCTCACGTGGCGTTCCCCCTAAGTCTTGGGTGACATAGGCAATAATCTTTGGCGACAGCGCGCCAGCAACGATCAAACCAATGGCTAGAAATGCATTGCGAAAACCAAGGATTGTTGTGCGTTCATCCGCATCCTCAGACATTTCCGATGCCATCGTCAGATACGGCACGGAGAAACCAGAATATCCTGTATTCAAAATGACGTAAAAGGCCGTCATGTAAAAGAACAAGGCAAGTTGTGATTCAAGGTCGGGAACGAAGAAAAGAAAGATGAAACAGAAAGCAGCCAGTAACCCACCCACTAAAATGAAAGGCCGCCGCCGACCCCATTTCGTATCTGTTCTATCAGAAATGATTCCCGCCATCGGATCTGCAAAAACAACCCAAACTTTGGCAATCAAAATCACGAGCCCGCCAAGGGCGGCTTCGAGCCCCAGAACCGTACTCATATAAATAGGCAGAATAAGAGCCGGTGTATCCCGCAGGATCTGTCCACCGACCTGACCGATGCCATACCCGAAATATGTGCTTACCGGCAGTTTATCTTTTGGTCGGTTGAATAAGGAATCGATAAAGCCGTGCGCGCTCATGGCACCCCCATCTTTAGGTTTCTTCTATGTAGCCCCTCTCCAGGCACGCGCACCTTAGCGGCTCTCATAGAGAGTGGAAAGAGTTTAGACTGACCGGCAAAGACCAGCATTTGCACCCAGACAGAACTGATCAAAGCGACTCAAGAGCCTCTAAAAAGCTTTTTGGTGTAAGGACTTGCGGAAGAACGAGGCCATCGGCATCGCCGCTACCACCTGCCGGATAAAGAACATAGAGCGGCACCCCCACCCGGCCATAACGCGACAGCGCCTCGGTGATCAGGGGGTCTTCATTCGTCCAATCGGCTTTCAAATACGCGATGTTGCCGTCTTCAAACTGGGCGCGGATTTTATCTTGGCTGAACACAACGCGCTCATTCACCAGACATGTAATGCACCATGCCGCCGTGAAGTTGACAAAGACCGGCTTACCTTCCGCCCGTAGCGCGTTCAAACGGTCAACACTATAAGGCTCGAACGCTGGGCCAAAACTGTCGTCAGCCGAGATAGTCGAGGAAAGTGGTTGCACGGTCACCAAAGACATTAAACCAATAGCAACGGCAACAGATAAAATTGAGAACGCCGATTTAACGGATGTCCTTTCACCGCGCTGTCCACTGCCATACAGCCATGATGCTATAAACAACAATGCGAGACCCAGCATCACCCAGGCAAGTGAGAGTGATGTCGCTTGCTGGCTAAACACCCAAAGAAGCCAGACAACTGTCGCAAACATCGGCCAAGCGAGAATGTGCTTCACCCGCACCATCCAAGGGCCTGGTTTTGGTAACTTCTCAGCCAGGCGCGGCGCAAAACTGAGCACCACATAAGGC
>JANQLI010000030.1 GCA_028280675.1 Alphaproteobacteria bacterium | reverse complement strand
ATGCGCGGCAATCTCATTGAGAGCTTTATCAGAAAGCTGTCCTTGTTTGTCCCTGACGCCATATTTTGCTGTGCCGATTTGGAAAACGATGTCGCAATCCCCTTCGAGATGCTGCGGCGCAAGCCCGCCTTCCCCTGTGTTCAGCCAGCAATTGGCTTTTGCAGCGCCTTTTGACAGCGCACGCACAGCAGGGCCGGAGAGCGCGCCATAGCTCATGGCGGAAATGTTAAAAAAGGACGGCGCATTGTAGGGGTGCTTGCAGCCTTCCCCAATCAGCAGGGGCTGTATCATCTCGGCCTCTTCGTCCAGCGTAGGGAAGGGGAAGTTGACGAAAATGGCTGTGCCGGGAGGCGTGAGATTTTTGGTGGAGCCAAAGGCGATCGTCCGGTCTTCATTCTTTGCCGCTTTATAGGCCCATTCGCGTTCGGCCCGGTTAAAGGGCATTTCTTCCCGATCCATGGCGAAGAAATACTGCCGGAAAAATTCCCCAAGGCTTGAAAAGATGTAGCGAAAGCGTCCCAGGACGGGGTAGTTGCGGCGAATGGCGTCCTTGGTTTGAACAACATCAAGAATGAAAAAAATGATAATGGCTAAGGCAATGCTGCCAATTGCAAACACAAAGAGTGTCGCGAGGACGTCTAAGCTGGCTATTACAAAATCAGGTGACGGCATATCCATCCCATGTCTCCCCAGTTGAGTCACCAGACGTTATCTTTTGCACATGCTACAGCATGGCAATTTTTAGGGAAAAACGAAAGTGATCAACACTTCTTGAGGATTTGTGAAGAGGCCTAGGAGGCGATTTCACACCAGATCGGCACATGGTCCGAGGGTTTGGGTTTGGCGCGCACTTGGCTGTCGATTTCACAGTCGCCCAAACGGTCAGCGGCTTGTGGGGACAGCAAAAGGTGGTCGATGCGAATGCCGTGGTCCTTTTGCCAGGCGCCGCGTTGATAGTCCCAAAAGGTATAGCGATGGGGCTGTGTGACACGCGCGCGGAAGGCATCTGTAAAACCCAAATTCACCAGCGTGCGATAGTGCGCATGGGTTTCCGGGCGGAATAGAGCATCGCCTTCCCAGGCTTTCGGATCATGGACATCCTCTGGTGTGGGGATGACATTATAATCGCCGGCCAAAACCAAAGAGTCTTCATAAGCCAGCAAGGTTTTTGCGTGTGCAATCAGGCGCGCCATCCAAGCCAATTTATAGTCATATTTGGGCCCTGGGACCGGATTGCCATTAGGCAAATAAATTGAGGCGACGCGCACAGGCGCGCCATCCGGCATCACAACGGCTTCGAGATAGCGGGCTTGCTCGTCCTCATCGTCACCGGGCAGGCCGGATGTGATGTCATCCAATGGATATTTCGAAAGGATCGCCACGCCGTTATATGTCTTCTGGCCATGCACCGCGACGTTATAGCCAAGATCTTCAAAGGCGTCCGCTGGGAAGCCTTCATCGACGGTTTTAATCTCTTGCATGCATAACACATCGGGAGCGGCCGCGTTCAGCCATTCGATGACATTGGGCAGTCGCGCCTTAATGGAATTGACATTCCAGCTCGCAATTTTCATGAAGGATCTCTCGTAATAGATTCGCTACCTTCATTTATTGAGATTGAGTTCGTAACCGTCAAGAGCAGGGTGGTGTTTTCTGAGTGTTGTTTCCATAACCCGACGTCCCCCGACTTGATCGGGGGATACAGGCGAATAGGAGCACTTCATATAGCGGGATTGGTCACCCCGGCTAAACCGGGGTGCGTCGAGTAGAGTAGTTGAACAAAAATCTAAACCGAAAAGGAATTGCCGCAGCCGCATTCGCTTTGCGCATTGGGATTGCGGATCTGGAATGATGCGCCGATCAGATCATCGACAAAATCGATCACTGATCCTTCTAAATACATCAGCGACACCGAGTCGATAAGCACTGTGACGCCGTCGCGCTCCAGCACAAGATCATCGTCGTTTTTCTCCTCCACCAGATCGAAGCCATATTGGAAGCCAGAGCAGCCGCCCCCGGATACGGTGACGCGCAGCATTTTCGGGGCATCCTCATTGGCGATGATACGGCCGATCTGTGCTGCGGCTGAAGCGCTAACGGTTACACTGGTGGTTGGAGCGTCAGTCATGCATCTCTCTTTGAAGACCTTATCGTCGCTAGGTCTATTTGCGTTTCATTCTCAATACCTTATGTAGGTTTTCCATAGGCAATGTCAAATGGCGATGTGGTCATTTTCCCGTTGAAACTGTAACCCCAGATAAATCCCTGAATTTCTCTTGGTTTATAGGATTAACGGGCCTAAACAGAGGACATGTCCGTTGAGTCGACCATAGCAAGCACACCCGCACAGAGCCGTGGCCGGGTTTTCACAGAATCCCCAAGCGCCACGCGAAGTTGTTTTCAAAGGGACCGCGACCGGATTATTCATTCCACGGCTTTCCGCAGGCTCAAACACAAAACGCAGGTGTTCATCTACCGGGAAGGGGATCATTACCGCACCCGGCTCACGCATTCCCTTGAAGTCGCGCAGATCGCGCGATCCATTAGCCGGATATTAGGACTAAACGAAGATCTCGCCGAAGCGCTCGCTTTGGCCCATGATTTGGGCCACCCCCCGTTCGGCCATGCGGGCGAGGAGGAACTTGCCCGCTGCATGCAGGATTATGACGGCTTTGATCACAATGCCCAGACCTTGCGCATGGTGACCAAGCTGGAGCATCGCTATGCCAATTTCGATGGCCTGAATCTGACCCGTGAAACCCTTGAAGGAATCGTCAAACACAATGGGCCGCTGTTAGGCGAGGGCGACAAAGACATATCGTCGCTGCCAGCCGCCTTTCGCGCCTATGAACATCTGAGCGAGCTCGATTTGCATCTATATCCTTCGGCGGAGGCCCAAGTTGCCGCGCTGGCCGATGACATCGCCTATGACAACCATGATATTGATGATGGCTTGCGGGCCAATCTCTTTACCGTCGATGATTTGATGGATCTGCCTTTCGTCGGGGATGTCTTTTATAGTGTGCGTAAACGCTACCCGGATCTTGAACTCACCCGTTTGATTCATGAATCGGTGCGCCGTTTGATTTCAGCCATGGTCGAAGACGTCATCCGCGAAACCGAAAGGCGCATCAAGGAGAATGCTTTGTCCTCGGCAGACGATGTGCGCCATTTTGGACAGCCGGTTGTGGCCTTTTCTGAGGATATGACCGCCTATGAAGATGCGCTCAAAACCTTCTTGATGGAGCGGATGTATCATCACTATAAGGTCAATCGCATGATGAGCCAAGCGCAGCGGATTATTGCCGACCTGTTTGACGTTTTTGTCACCCAGCCCGGCACCTTACCCACCGAATGGCGGGCGCTTTGCGATGCGCCGCGGACGCAAATGACAGGTCGTGTGGTCTGTGACTTTATCGCCGGTATGACGGACCGTTTTGCTATGGATGAGCACAAGCGTCTTTTCTCATTAGATATAGGTGGATAGAGCCTTCCTTGAAATGAAATTATGAGGCTGAAACCCATATATTTACAAGGCTATTGCGCTGAGGCATGATACAGTCACCACTTCAAAAATTGATTCGCCCTTTAGTGAGATCAGATGCACCCTTCCGGAGATCATACACACACTAAAGGAGAGGCTGTGAGCAATAGGAGTTCTTCTCAAATGGCAGAGGCAACCAGCGGGACCTATGCGCCCTTCGCAGATGATGCATCCTTCGATATGGATGACGACGAGGTTGAATATACGCGAGGCCCATTTCTTTTTGTTGTTGCGCTTGTCGTTCTGGCCGCCTTTGCGGGCGTGGTTTACGCCGCTTATCAGCAAGGGCTGCGTCAAGGGCAGAGTGAAACGTTGCCGACTGCGGTGGCGCAACCCGGACCTATTCGCGTGCGGCCAGACAATCCCGGCGGGTTGAACGAGCCCTATCAAGATAAATTTGTTCTGAATGGCGAAGCCGCAGTCAATATGAAGGCGATCGTTAATCAGCCGGAAGAACCTGTTGATATTCCTTTACCTGCCGCAGAAAGCGTTACCCCCGCCGTTGATGAGACCAGTGCTGCACCGGCTGCCGTAGAGGCCGCGGGGCCAACCATCGAAGATCTGGTTGAAGAGTCACTCATTGTGGATGCAACGCCCCCAGGCGCAGAAGAAATCGCCGACGCGCCGGTCGTCGATGCAACGCCTAAAGTGATTGCGGATGAAGAGGTGGCTGCGGTTCCCGCTGAGGAGGCCGTTCCGGAAGAGCCCCTTGCTATCGCCCGTGTTGCCGAAGAGGGCGTCGCCCTGGAGGACACGCCAACTCCTGTTGTTGAAGATATTCTGCCAGCGCCAGCGGAAGAGGTCGCCGCTATCACGCCGCAAATGGAAGTGCCAGCGCCCCCACCGATTGAAGGCGCAGGGATTGATGTGAACAGCGGAAGCTATGTGGTGCAGGTCGCGTCTGTGAAAGATAACCAATCGCTGGCGCGATCAAAAGCGGATGAGATCGGCGTGAAGTATGCATCGGTCATCACCGGCGGGATCGCCACCGGGCTGCAACGCGCTGATCTTGACAAAGGGATCTATTACCGCGTGCGTGTCGGGCCCTTCAGCGAAAAAGCAGAAGCCAATGCGGTCTGTTCCAGCTTAAAAGGGCAAGGACAGGATTGTTTTGTCACCCAGCCTTAATTCTTTGAATTAAGGGCCAGCGTTATATGCCTGAAACAGCAGTAATACTTGGCGGCATTGCCGGACATGTCTTAAGCGATGCTGAGCGTGGCTTTTACCGCGACGCCAATCCGTGGGGCTACATTC
>JANQLI010000028.1 GCA_028280675.1 Alphaproteobacteria bacterium | reverse complement strand
CACTGAGACCTTCAACCTCGCCCGTGAGCAAGGCTATGCGGCCGAAAATGACGGCTTTGCCGACGATATTCAGGCGGAAATGGAGAAAGTTTTGGCTGCAGATTTTCTCATCTTACAAGCGCCAATGTGGTGGTTTTCCATTCCCGCCATCCTGAAAGGCTGGGTGGATCGGGTGCTCGCCTTTAAAGTCGCCTATGGGTTGGGGCAATGGTGGGACAAAGGCATCTTTGCCGGCCGCCGCGCGATGCTGTCCATCACGACAGGGCAACCCGCACCCGCTTTTTTCCCTGATGGAAGAAACGGGGACATTAACCGCATCCTGTGGCCTTTGAATGCAGGCATTCTACGTATTTGTGGTTACGATGTCTTACCGCCGCAAATCTCTTATGCCTCGCCATGGATAGGCGATGAAGGGCGTCAAGCAATCTTTGATCAGTACAGAGATCGATTGGCAACTTGGCAAACAGACGCGCCCCTTACTTTTCACAATATGGATGAGTTCGGCGAAGACATGCGTCTCTTGCCTGACATTGAACCGCATACACCTGGGCAACATCGCCCAACGAATCAGCAAAACGATTAAAGGACATTTTTATGCTTGGAGCTATCCAAACGGTTACCGTCACCGCTGTCGATCTGGACGAGATCGAAGAGGTGTATGGCGGACATTTAAAATATACGCGTGTCGAACGCACCACTGTGTCAGAGGCACTTGCCGCCTCATGGGGCGCGCCGGGCAATGCAGGCCGCGAAATGCTCGTCATGCAGCCCCCGAGCGGCGCGGACTCTTATTTACGCTTTGTGCAAGGGGACGACGTTCCGGAATTTCAAACCCTGCGGTCTTATGGCTGGGCCTCAACAGAAATTGTGTGTGAGAATGTCTACCAACTCGCTGAAGAGCTCGCCGATGGCCCGTTTGAGGTGTATCAACCGCCAGCCGTGCTTGGATTTGACTTCACAGACGCGATCCACGCTTTTCAAGTAATCGGGCCGGCCAAAGAACTTCTCTACTTCACCCACATTGATGAACCCGTGCCAGGATTAGACTTACCCATGGCCACGGCGCGCATTGACCGCACCTTTGTGACCATCTGCGGCGGGCCGTCATTGGACGCGCTTGAAAAATTTTACAAAGATGTGTTCGGACTTGATCATGGACCGCGTATGGATGGCAATATCCGTGTGATTAACAAGGCTTACGGGCGTCCTGCCGGAACCAAAACCACGATCTGCACAGTTGATTTGCCCAATCAAAACCTGGTGGAATTGGACCAATTCCCGGATGAAGCCATCATACGCCCACAGCATGAGGGTTGTTTGCCGCCGGGCATGGCGATTGTGACATTCTATCATGACAATCTTGATGATCTGGATGTCACATATCTGACGCCTCCCGCCGCGCGCCAAGAAAAACCATATAATGGCCGCCGGGCAGGAACGATCATTGGGGCCGCAGGCGAGCTTATCGAATTGGTAGAAATGTGAGCGGAAGTTCACTAAGGTGCGCTCGCGGGATTTTTTGAGGAGGAGCAACACAATGAAACTTGGAAGCGTAACCCTGATCGCAGGCGTCACCCTCGCGGGCGCTGCAGTCGCAGGTCCCATGGATAATGTCTTCGGCAATACCTTGATGATTGTGGAAGATGGCGCAATGAGCCATTGGTACATCAATGAGGATGGCACTTTCACCACCGACCAAGGCGGATCGGGCACATGGGAACTCTCTGGTAACAATCTCTGCATCACCCTTGCAGGCGCAGAGCCTAGCTGTGGCCCCATTGAAGAACGTCAGATCGGTCAAAAATGGACCGAAGATAATGGCAAAGGCGGCACGCGTGAAGCGATGTTGCTCGAAGGAATCGTCAAACACTAATTCTGTTCCGTGTGTGCGGACATCCAGACTTCATCACACTTATGAGGGAAACACAACGATGAAAACATTGGTCACGCGTGTGGCGGCAGTGGCTGCCGGTGTATTTATGAGTGTTGCAGCATATGCAAATGATTTTAGCCTGGCGTTCGACAATACATTGAAAGTCGATGACGCCAATGGCACCACATTACTGTATCTCAATGCCGATGGGTCTTACACCACAGACAAAGGCACAGCAGGCAAATGGACAGCATCAGACACAGAGTTCTGCTTCATCCCCGATGGACAAGCCTCCATGTGTTCACCACTGCTCGTGACCGATAAAGGTCTTGGCGAGTCATGGACATCCACATCCAGCGATGGCTCGATGACGGCAACCTTTACATTAATCGCTGGCCGTTAGATTAGAGTGAAAACGACAAAGAAAAAGCCGATCAACAATGATCGGCTTTTTTATTCCTTAGTCAAGCCCAAGTGAACCAGGGTTGACGCGGCGGTCGGGATCAACAAGAGATTTGATTCCTTCCAGCAAACGCCATGTCTGTTCATCACGGCCTTTGCGATAAAGATAGGCTTTGCCAATTTGAAAATGTGCTGCTTTGTGCTCAAGGAAAAGCTCACACAGATCGCTGCGGAAGTCTGCAACAATACTCCGCGCTTCCGGATTAGGCGCATAGTCATGATAACGCTCAAGCACATTCGGTTGCACCGTTTGCTCATGCAGCGCGCCCCGTGCGTCAGGATAATAAATCACGGGCTCAATCAAGAACGCATTGGTGGACATGGCCGTGACGAGAAAACCCGTGGTGATCTCATGCGCCTCGAATTTATCTTTATACGCATCAATCAGATCATAAATGCCCTGCCAGATCGCTTTGGCCCCGCTATGCGGCACCAAACCATGTATGGGAAGCCAACGCTTGCCTTCCGGCCCCAGCACATTGTTGAGAGGCCCAAACGGCATGGCGCGCGTAATCTTCGGGATGGAGTTTTCAATCTCGTCCCCGAACGGCGCCACAGCACCACGCACCGCATCCATGTCCGCATCGACGCCCGGCTTGTTTGTGCCTTCAATCACCACATGCATGGAATAGCTGACATCCTTCATATAGCGCCGTCCAGCAAGCGCCATCTTTGCGCCCTCTTTGAGCCCAGACACCAGGCTCCCCTGCCCCTTCACGACCCCGGCTAATGTGGCGCCACCCTTCATCAGGCTTCCACGCTGCAAACGCATTTCGGCAAGATCCGGATCAAAGCCGAAGATTTCACTCGCCACCCCCATGCGCGCGACTTCACACATCGCATCCGCACATGTCTGATAATCTTTGAACGAGAAAGACAAATAATCCATGTGCTTCGGCTCACGGATTAAGCGCAATGTGGCTTCGGCTTTAAACCCTAACGCGCCTGTATCCGCAACGAACATGCCCGTGAGATCAGGTCCATAATGACGGTTAAATGGCGCACCGCCTTTGGTGCCCCAGGTTCCTGTCGGGACGATGGCGCCATCGGCGGTGACAACTTTCCACCCCACAACACTTTCTGTGATCGGACCATATTTTGCAGAGCCAAAGAATAAACCGTTTTGCGAAAGACCGCCGCCAATGGTCGCCGTGATCCCAGAGAGCGTGCCCCAAAAAGGCGTACGCAAACCTGTGCCATCCAATGCTTCATGCAATTGCGCCCACGTGCACCCGCACTGCACCGTGACATACATATCCTCTGCATTGATCTCGAGGATCTTGTTCATGCGCCCCATATCAATGATGACAGCATCTTTGACTTGCTGAATATAACCGCCCGTATAGGACATACCGCCACCGCGCGGGGCAATCGGCAATCCTGCTTCTGCAACAGCAGCAACCACGTGCGACAACTCTTCTGTCGAACTTGGCCGCACCACAAGCGAGACAAGTTCTCCAACGCGGTAAATGTCTTGAGAATACAGTTCGCGAGAAGCCGTATCCGAAAGAACATTGTCCGCCCCCAGAAGAGCACATAACTGCTCTTCTAAAGACGTGGTGTGAACGGCGGCATCTGTCATCAACTCGTCCTACTCTTTCAACTAAAAAGCAAGTGGGAACGTATTGCCAGGTTTCACGACACCGATCAGGGCTTCGATAAACACACCGGCCCAAATCGACCATACCCATACACGGGCGCGGGCCAGCCCACTCTTCATTGATGCATTATCCTCATCGGTCATCGTTTCACCAGCAGCCATTTTTTTCAAACCTGCAACGAACGCGGGCAGATGACGCCGGATCATAATGCCGCAGAAAATGAGAAAAGCAAAAATCACAAGTTTTGCATTGAGCCACGGTGCGCCGGGGAAACGGTTTTCGCTAATCGCCCAGGCCACAGACCCTAAGATAGCGACCACCATGAAACAGCGGAAATAGTAATCAAACTTGGCCAGCTTATGACCGAAATCCGTTCCCTCTTTAAAGTGTATGAGAAGAACAATCGTCACCCAGAACGGACCAAGCGCCAAAATGCCATACCATTGCAGTTCTTTATGCGGGAACCCGAGATAATGGGCCAAGGCGCCACCCACCGTGAGCATCAGGGTCATGCAGATACGAGGGATCAAATCGAGGTCCAACATAATCTTCGCCGCATTCAAACGCGTTTCATTACTTAGATCTGAACGAATGACGAAATTACTTGAGTAGAACACGCCTAAGTCGCCACCCAGCCAATACACAAAAAGCAAGATGTGCAAAAACGTCAGCAGCTCATAAAAAGTCTCAGATATCATAGGTGCCTCCTGAGTTGGATCGCCTCGATCCTATTGAGGAAATTTATATGGATGTGCCGCTTTCTGGCGGATATGCCTTGGAAAAGCAACTGACCACCAAATGGCTACCCGCGCCGTGGCTGCGGTGCGCTCACATAAAATACATCCGTCATACATTGCCCAAAACCACCAAAAATCTTTTGTGAGAGTCTTCCCCGAAAGCCCTCAAAAAGCGCAAAAAGCCGGTTGATTATCGCCTTCATCTCATAGAAATTATCGCAACATTGATGCTCTCAATTCCACTTCACGATGGACACACAATGACTGATACACCACCCCTGATGGACGCCTACTATGCTCTCGCGTTGCAGTTCAAAACAATTTGCGTGAATGACTGTCCAACGACAGAAGATGCGCGGGCATTGATGAATGACTCCATCAATCGCATGGCTGCCAATATTGATGCCGCACAGAATTGGATCGGTAAAGGTTTCAAATTGGTGGTGATGCCCGAATATTTTCTCACCGGGTTTCCCCTGGATGACACCATCGAAGGATGGGCCGAGAAGGCAGCCCTTGACATGAACGGCCACGAATATGAGCGCATGGGCAAAATTGCGCAAGAATATCGAATCTACATTTCCGGAAACGCGTATGAGCAAGACCCGCACTTCCCAGATACCTATTTCCAAACCTGTTTCATCATCGGCCCCAATGGCGACGTCATCTATCGCTACCGCCGGATGATTTCAATGTACGCGCCGTCCCCTTATGACTACCTCGAGAAATATCTCGACATTTACGGCGATGACGCTCTCTTCCCTGTTGCCGATACAGAGATTGGCAAACTCGCGACAATCTCATCGGAAGAAATTGTTTACCCGGAAGTTGCGCGCTGTTTTGCGCTCAAAGGGGCTGAAGTGTTTTGTCATTCCTCAAGTGAAGTCGCCAGCCCTCTCGACACACCGAAGAATATCGCCAAGCAAGCACGCGCTGTTGAGAATCTTGCGTATGTGGTATCAGCCAATTCAGGCGGTTTGCATGGCAACCCCCTCGGGGCGCAATCAACCGATTGTCATTCGAAGATCATCAATTTTAAAGGCGTTGTGCAAGTGGAATCGGCAGGGGGTGAATCGATGAACGCCTACCATGAAATCGATCTTGTGGCGCTGAAACGCTATCGCGAACGGGATGGCATGTTTAACATTCTCTCACGTCAACCGATTGATCTTTACGTGCGTGAATATCAAAAGACCTCTATCGTCCCGCCAAATTTGCTCATGAACGGCGACGGCACCACAAAGCATCCAAAGAGATCATACTTTATGGAGCGGCAACAAGGTGTGATCAAGACGATGCGTGAGCGCGGGATCTTGCGCAGCTAAGACCGCAGAAATTGCACGACCACATTCACATAATCCTGCGCACGGTCCGGATCAAACATCGGGTGGTGTCCTGGAAAGACATGACCCTCGGCATGAGGAATTGAGCGCAACACCACATCATGCTGAGGACGTAATTTTTCTTCTTCTGCACATAACGCAAGGACGGGCAGCGAGAGTGTTTGCATTACCGCTTGCATGTCATACGCAACGATAGCCTGCACAGGTGATTCAAACCCCATTTCGAGAAAATCTATCGCCATACGATACACATCCATCAGCGAATCATTGGTCACCTCAAAACTGGCGTCCCAATCTTTCAGCGCAATGACCGCGCGGTCCCATGGCAACGTCATATGACTGCCATCTTGCGCGATGGCGGGTTTCTCCATCCCGACTTGCGCCGCAATCGCTTGCCGCGTTGGCGCATCCCAGCACGGGCTGCCGTCTAAGATCAGTTTCGAGAGCCGTTCAGGATAGCGCGCCGCGAAGGCGGAACTCACGGCTGCGGAAAAATGCCCGCCGAGCAATGCAACCTCTTGGAACCCGAGCGTATCGAAAGCGTCATGCAGATTGGACGCAAAGTCATCAATACTCCAAGCCATCCCGCGTAAATCCGACCGGCCAAAACCCATCAAATCCACAGCATAGGGGGCATACCCCGCCGCCGCGAGATGCGGCATCACATAACGGTATTGCCGCCCTGTTCCCGGCGCCCAATGCAACAGGATCACCGGCGGCCCAGAGACTCCATCGACATGCCTGATATGAAGCTGGCCACGGGAGGTGTCAACATATCCCTTTTTTATCTTCATGGCCTTTTTATCTTTATCAATGACATTCTTCCGCTGTGTTCCTCTGGAAAGCACGGTAGAGTATGATGCGATGCGAATCGATCAAAAAACTATATCAGACACCCCCTCTCCCCAAGGGCGTCTGACCCCAAGTGCCGGGCGCGACCGCTTTTTGAGCATTGATTATCTGCGCGGTCTCGCGTTGCTGTTCTTCGCACCATTGTTGATAGAACTCTTCTCTTATGTCAAAGCAGAGGCGCCTGAAGGCACAGAACCTTTTGCACTGACCGGGTCATCCGGTGTGATTTGGATGTCCTTGCGACTTGTCAATGACCAAATGGTTTTGGTTTTGATGTGTCTCGCGTTTGGGGCCAGCTTGTTTGTGTCCTGGGAAAAACACCAGGATCGCATCGATAATTGGCGCATCTTACAAAAGCGTCGCATGTGGTCGCTGATCAGTCTTGGCGCCCTTGCCTATATTCTTTTTGGCATAACGCCCTATCTCATATTCCTGGGGATTGCAGGGTTGATATATATTGCGAGTCAACATTTGGAGGAGACGCAAGCCTTGAAGCGCGGGCTTCTCTTTCTCATTCTCCAGCCAGTGTTCATGATCGGATTAATCGGTTTCGCCTATATAGTGCAATGGGAAACTTTGGCAGCAGTTG
>JANQLI010000014.1 GCA_028280675.1 Alphaproteobacteria bacterium | reverse complement strand
TAAACAGTACGCTCTGCGCCTGTATTCAGTTGGTAATACACCCACTCGCCCGGACCTAACGGCTCTAACCTGACGCGGCGGTCAATAAAATTATTGTCCACATCGTTCTCTGCCGTTTGGAAGGTTCCGCTCATGAATGCTGCAAGAGAAGCTGCATCCGTCACCGGTTGATCAGGATCGCCCATCGCGATAACAGATGAAGACAAGAGAATGCAAAAAAGACCGAAAGAGAGTAACCGCATAGCACCTTTCCCTAAACACATTTAGAGAAGGCTATCGGAGAGAGGTATCCAAAGCAAACAAAGGGAATTTGTTAGCACAAGATCTGTAGACAATCCCAATAACAGGCTGTCTCGTAACGGTTAGTAGATCTTTACAAACGGATTGAGAAAGCGACTCAAGGAACCAGCCAGCACAACAGGCGCATCCATCACAACCAAAGCGATGCAATCCTCGCCCTCATTGATATATGGCTGATGAATATCGCTCGAATCTTTCGCATCGAAGTCACCACGTTCAAAACAGCGGCCCTCATCGGTATAACTGCCGGAAAGGACAAGCGTGATTTCATTCCCTTTATGTTCATGAACCGGCATTTGGGACCCCGCCTTGAACTTCATCAATGAAGCCTTGTAGTTGCCCACACTAATATCAAGATCAAGTTGCGCGACTTTACTGCCAAACGTCCGCCAGTTCAGGTCTTTGATATTGTTTTGCAGATAAGACCGTAAAGGCTTCGGTATGATCTTGAGTGTGTCGGAATCAAAATCAACCTCCGGTGCGGTCTCTGGAACCGGTTCAGGCTCATCGAGACGCGCAAGAATATCGTTCAGAGCCGAAGATCCAAGCTCAGAGTGCGGGACAGTCTCCATGAGCGCACCGCCAACCTCTTCCAACTTTTGGATATGATCACGGCATTGCTTACAAGTGCTTGCATGACATGCGATGGAAAGCGCCATCGGCTCGGATAACGATCCGGATGCATAATCAAACAAAAGATCTAATTCTGGATGGTGGGTAATCATACCGCCTCCTCCACCAATATACGCAAACGCGCAACGGCTAGACGTATGCGTGACTTCACAGTTCCGAGAGGAATACCAAGATCCTCGGCTATTTCTCCATGGGACTTATCTTCAAAAAAGGCTTTTTGGACGATTTCCATTTGCGCTGGCGGCAACGTGCTGACAGCCTCACGAATGCGGTCCCGCTCCTGGAAGGTGTTCACTTGATCGTCAGGCGTGGCGCTTTCATCGACAATATCCAAGGATTCATCCAATTCATATTCCGGATGCTTCTGCCTGCGGAACATATCAATACGCTTGTTCCGCATGATCGTAAAAATCCAGTTTGAAGATGTCCCGCGAGAGGAATCGAAACTTTCCGCTTTGCGCCAGACCATCAACATTGTTTCCTGCACGAGTTCTTCCACCTTTTCGGGCTTTACGCCCTGTTTAAGACCGAAGGCTTTCAGACGTGGCGCATAATGCTCAAATAGCTTTGCAAACGCGTCTCGATCCTTAGCCTCCGCAATCGCCTCGATGAGTGCCGCTAGTTCCTCGTTTGTCAAAGATGGCTCCGCTTTGAGATTGATCACATTAGACGCAAGTGATTGGCATTTCTTGTGATTTTGCCCCAAAGAGGGCTTCATTTCTAGCGCAATAACACTCATGGAAGCTCCAGTTTCCCATAATTGTCTTCTTTTTACGGGAGGACTGTGCAATTGGATCAATACTGGACCGGATTCTCACCGCAGTGATGGATCTGCGCCAGATTCATTAATGAATTCAATATGTTGGAGATGCAACACCGGGCCGTTTGACATCACTATCCTTAAGCGGTCACCCGCTCAAGAAACCACATCAAGCCAACAAGCCCAATAAGGATGGAGGCTGGATTTGTCACACGGGTGCGGTACCAGCTCGCGTCTCGGAAGAACCAGACAGCGCCCAGAGCCAAAAGAATGACAGAGATTTGACCCAATTCCACACCAATATTAAAGGCAATGAGAGCAAGAACTTGCTGTCCTTCGGGCAATCCAATTTCGGCAAGAACGCCGGCAAATCCCATCCCATGTATCAATCCAAATAAGAAGACTACCAGAATACGCCAAGGCTTGAGGTTGGTCGTTAAAATATTCTCCACGGCAATGAAGATGATTGACAGTGCAATGATCGGCTCAACAATACTTGGCGAAACGGAAATCAAACCAAAAATAGTCATGGCCAATGTCACGGAATGCGCCAGCGTAAAAGCGGTCACCTGCCAAAATAATGGTTTGAGTCGCGGGCTAAGCAAGAACAACCCAAGTACAAAAAGAATATGATCAAGCCCGAGGGGCAGGATATGGGCGTATCCAATCACTGTGAAACGCAAGAAAGATTCGATCGATTGATCCAGTCCTGAAATACTGTTGAGAATATCATCTAAGGGATGCGCATAGGCGATGCTGGGGAGCCCACATAAGCTGAGTATCCCTAAGGAAATGAGTATAACTTTGTGAGCTTTACACGACGACATGTGTTCCCCCCTGCAATTTTAATCGTCAAAAATCCTATATGAAATCTATATTTCATGGAAGCTCTTACGTCATTACCAGGTGATCAGATCACAACCTGCCGATTGCTAACATCTAATATAAGCGTATGATTGTGAGAGTCTGTTGGGATGACAACCATTGATGTACACCAGACTCATCACAAACATGACGCACGCGAACTGCATGATTGCTACTAGAGAAATCAAAAATGCTGGAGAGCGAAAGCACCCCTTTCTGATTCAGAGCTGACAGTGTCAGAGATTGACCACCATCCACTGCAGCCCAATTGCTCCCGTCGTAAATTTCCAGAGTAACTGTCACGGTCCCTATTGGCGTTGTGGTGGCTTCACAGGTTCCTTGGAAATCGATTTGATATACACCAGTTTCAGGAGGAGCAATTTCCCCTCCGCTATATGCCCAACTTCCACCCGTGACATCGATGACTTCTGTATCAAATAGCATGGTTGTAGCTGTTGGGTTTGGGATCGCTTGAGCAACACTGTGTGCCCAACGCGACCGATGTCGCCCCGCTCCAGTTGTTGGAATGGCACGTTCATTCGTCTGATCAATATTTGCGATTACAATCCACGCGGTATTCGCTTCATTGCGTATTTTAAGTTGATGCAAATTGGTATCATACCAAAGGATATTAGCAAAAGGGGTTTGAGGTTCAACGCTTCCGCTTTGATGTGTCGCAAGCGCCTCAAAAGCATCGTTAATATCATTACGAACGGCTTCACCGGTATCATTCTCGATCACTAAACTATGTTGTACCATATGGGATTCCTTCTATCGTCGTTTTAGTTTATTGAAACAAACGTTATGAATGCGTGTTGATTACGCTTTAAGATTTACGCTTCTTGTATCTGAATCGATAGCTCATCAATACGTAAGTCATAGGCTGGATCAGATGTCGTCAGAACAAGCTTAAAGTTTAGGCCACGCGCCGATACTTGCGGTGCACTTGTCATTTCCATCCAATCTGACCACAAAGGATTTTGTGCGGGGTCGGGATCATCATCCGTTGATTGAAAGTACAGTGTGGCTGCACCTGTCGCGCGGTCACTCCCATCAAAATCCGCCCACTCACTAATTGCGTTTTTTCGTGAATCAAAATCTTGCAAGGTTTCATTCATGAACACATCGATATAAGGAGAGATAATAACAGTCTTCTTTACAGACAAATCAACCGCATAATCTTCATCAAACAAATAGTCACCCGATAACGATAGCCCGCCAAGATAATCGATCAACACACTGTCATCGAAAGTTTCATTCACATCGACGACACCAATATCATCAACATACCCATCGCCTGCGAGTCCAAGTTTATCATTATAAACGGTGACATTTGTTTTCTCGCCTGGGAATGTTGGATGTTCTGTAAGGGTCGTGAGACTTGTATAGCTTGGAAATATGATATGTTCCGTGGTGATACGTGATACGTCTCTACTGAAACGGCCTGTGCTATCTTTTACACGCAACAAGTATGTACCGGAAATGAGCGGAATATATACCTGATCATTATCGGCGCTAATGCTTGCAATGTAATTGCTATCACGCCAATCCGGCCCAAGCTCCGGATTATCTGGATCATAAAGACGAGGCGAGTGCCGAACGACAACTCGTCCACCATACTTCACATCTAACTCTTTGGCAGGCTGCCATTTGACTATTGCGATATTCCCCACATTCATTAAACTTACATCTGAAAGTGCCTGCGGTGGCAATGTCTTTCCACGTACGCGATGATGTGTCCAAGTCCAATTTGACGCTGGCACACGTGCATCGTTTGGAATCCAACGAAAACCAAAACTATAGTGATGCCCATCCTCAAGACCTGTAAGGACGAGTTGCGTACCTACATTTTCAAATTTTCCAAGCGTATATCCACTGTCATCACTGTTAATATCCCGCACGCGCACGTGCAGCTTTGCATTTACAACAGCCTGGGGTGCAATATTGACCAAAACACGTGTAATTATGGTATCGTTGGGCCCGACAATCAGTGCCGTCTCATCAGAGATAAACCCCTCAATAACCGGCACCATCGGTTGAGATCCAAATGAAATTTGATTCACAGATGTCGGAATTGTGATTTGAGGGTCAAAGCTCAACAGACGATCTAATCGATTCACTGCGCCATTATAGGGATTATGAATCTGAGACCCCATTAGATCGGGAGCAGCATCCACACAGGTTATTTTTGCGGTCAAATCATTGCCAGGTTCAATCGCTTTAACGAGAAGCTCCACACTCTCCTGATCTATTTCACCATATAACGCTAAGTCACCAGCTTTAATAGCCGACACATCAGAGATCGCATTCTCAAATATCAATGTTATACTCGGTTGTCCCAAATTTTGAAGTTCATAAACTGCGGTATTACCTATCTCATCACGTACGCGAAGAGAATACTCTTTCCCCGCATCCATCTGACAGATTTCATCTAACGTCACCGCCGTGATTTCACTGTTGATAATAGTTACATCGATCACACGACCAGAAGTAACACCCCACAGCGGAACGTCATGACTTACCCTAATAAGATCGCCTCGCGTGCACACAATATGTTCAATATCCGTATAAAAGGTATATGTCTCTGGGCGCAAACGTGCACTCGCAATGTGATACCGCGCATGAACATGGATGAGGTCTTCATCTGTAATTCCCGGCAAATCTAAAGTTTCAAACGTGGGGTTCTCAATGGTGCCTATCACTTTACCCTTGTCGTCAACTAATTCGCCCTTCCGATTGATTCCATAGTCATACACCTCGATTTCATCTTGGTCGTAGTCCTTGTCCCTATTGGCAAAGCGCACCCGAAACCCATGTGGCAAATCACGAAAGGCTTTTCGCGCCTCGAATCCCCACGAATTACGCGGTGTAAAATGCTGAACTGGACTGTTCTGATGATGATCAATAACCACGCCCCACTTACCATCAATATTCGTCGGGCTCGCTCGGCCTGCCGAGGCAATTTCATTCAATACATCACGCAGGCTAGACCCTTGTTCAAGAATCCGACCATAGCGATAGCGAATGTTTGTAAGATAAGGGAACATATTTCCACCTTCATGCGCCCATGGTGCTTCACACCAATCATACCATGCACCAAGACCATCATTATCAATGCGTGATTCATCCAAAGGACGCCTGTTCGCTTTGTCCATAAGCACATGGCGAAACAAAGCTGCTGGATTGGAAGACACCTCTTCCGTATTCCAATTGCCGTTTTTGTAAATAGGTATAATTGAGCTAACGACACCGTTGAACTGATCAATAATTCCATTGAGCTGATCAGTTGCTTTGATTCTAAGAATTGAATAAGCGATATCATCCCGCAATACGGGGCGTATGTGTGTAAATGTACGGAGTGCTGTCCAATAGGCGTCTTCCACAACACGGTCTGACGTGCTCTCGTTAGTAACACGCCGAAGACGTACTTCATATTTCCCGCGTGGCACGCCCCATTCATATTGACGGCGCACAGCAACTGACTTTCTCAGTGTTAAGGATACACCTTTATCGATGGGAAGATCCGTCGTCACAGGGCCATAAGTTTGCGGCCACCCTTCATATACCGACCACTGCCACTGAGGCGCATAAAGCGTTTCAAGTTCGTCAACATAACTATCGAAATCCGTTTTGCTAGGCGATAGGCCATCCATAAAATGATGCAAAACGAAACCAGCTTGGCTTGCGGCCTTTTGAGCTTGCGCAAAGGCGGGACGCAGATCAACCCAATCTGCGTTGGCTACATTCGCCGGGCGATACTGAATGTCAAAACGCACTGTGTGATTTGTCTTTGCGCCACTATCAGCGAATCGCACCAGACCTTGTGGAAAAGTAATATCCACAGAGATACGATCAACACCCCGGTCTGTTTCTCTCACATGCCACACGTCATTCGGATCTTGATTGGCCCTCTTTTCGAGTTTGACGGAGAGATTTTCTTGATGCACGTCATGCGGATAATGCGCGAATTGTTGCGGGGAACTATCACCTGTATGGGTATAAATTTGATACCCCTTGAACTCTTCGAGCGGTGTCTCTCCGATCCGCAAATCAGAAATCTTGAGCGGCCCATACCCCCATACAAAAAGGAGATGAAGAATATGCCAATCGCTTTCTTTCCAGACCTGTGTATAAGGTTCAGCGCCCAGTGGCGGAACCATGCGATGGGTGCCAAGCACACGCGGGATTGGTGAGAATGGACGGAGTTGATTCCGCGCCCCTTCAAGAAAGTAGGTCGGCTTTTCTTTGGTTCCCTCATTGATGGAGGGTTTCGGTGGCGGGGCAATCGCATTAACCAGCAACATGCCAACAGTTGAAAAAATGCCTGTCCATGCACCTTGAGTTAAACCCAATACTTTACCGGCCGTCGCAAGCGAACTGGTCACAAGGGCATGCGCCGCCCATGCAGCCACAACGACAACCAAAACCGTCAGAATAAGCCGCAAGGGATTCTTCCCACCACCGCCACCGCTTGGCACCAAACGCATAGTGAGCCGCGTGCCCGGCTTTGGCCGCACGCGCCCCCATGCTTCTTGCGGCACATACTCATCATCGACATAGACATGGCCATGGCGCCGCAAGACCGGGTCAGGCTGCGCCAATTCGACGATCTCTTGCACAGTTAAACCAGCAGGTACTTCATACTGTGTCGAAGCTGTTTTAAAGGGGTGCGCCGCGGCGGAGATTTTCACGGATTCATCTCCGGGTAAAATCAGTTCCGCCTCCGGTGCAGAAGATACAGCCTCGAACGGTACGATGTCATGCGTCATTCAAAATTATCCTTTTCTCAAAAACCCAGATTTCATTCGCCGTCCAAACCGCGCGGACGCCAAAACCCACGCACACGCGATCTCAAACGACGGTCACGAGCATACAATCCCAAAGCCGCATCAATGCCACGCTCCACATGAATCATCACATCGGAAGCCAAAACCAATCCCACATGCATATCCGCTTTCACCCAAGACCTGCCCGCACGATATAACCCACTCATCAACACCACATCCCCAAGCTGTTCCTCTCCCGGAGGAATTGTTCGCCAGTCCTCAGCACTGGTGCCGTGCATGGTGAGCAATCCCGCAACACCCGCGCCATCAGCCGCCGTGCCATATCCTTCACCAAAACTCGGCAGAGAAAGACCCATCTGCTCTGCTAAAATCAACCGGCACAATCCCCAGCAATCACATCCCTTATGATCACGGCCATGGTCACGAAACGGGATGCCGATATAGCGCAGGGTCCAATCGGGCAAAGCATAAGACAGGGGCATCAGACGTGGATTTCTTTTCCAATAAAAAAGGGCCTCATGGGCCCTCTAAATACGAGATGTTTGAAATGATTACGCAGGATCGAACCATTCACCTTTCACAATGACATCAACAATGTGTTTCACCGTTAAAGGCTCTTTCCGTGGGTCATCTTTCTTCATGAGGGCATAGTACATATCGCGAAGACCATAATATTCGCCATGAAAATAGCGATCAAAGTTCATGTTTTGAAAATCAATATCGTATTTGCTCATGAGAATACCTAGGAAATCTGTTGCATCATCACCGCGCAGATATTGGTCCTGCATCAGGCGTGCTTCAGGTGTGACAGACTCAGGTGAAGATCCAAATTCTTGCACGAGAATTTCAGAAACCTCGGCATAGACGTCATCCCATTGTCTCGACATATCAATTATTCATAATCCTTTGTATCACCTACCATACAATCATAGACACACTTACTTAACATCACCAAATCTACTGCAAAGCGAGCTTATGCTGGGAAATGAGAGACTTCTTCTGCAACAATCTTCGATTGAGGCTATTCACATCAAGTCGAACATAATTTCTTTTTTGTAATACACCTAGATTCTGCTGGAAACTTCCTTGAATGATCATTTCTCTTTTCCCAAAAACGGGGCCGGTGCAGACTTGCACGTTCATGCGCGCAAGGTCACGCACCAGCCCCAGCCGGGGTCGCGTGGTGTGGGTGGCACCATTAAGGGCGGCGCGCCCCCAGCAAACATAATGTAAATTTAAAACATGCCAGGAAAATCAAGTGGCGAAAACACGTGCGCGGGGTATGGCTCCTCAACAAAATGTTCGAGAGTCAACTCCCCCTCGACAACCAACGCGTTGTAGCTCACATTGCGCAATCGGAAATCAACGAAGCTCGCCTCCACCTCATCAACGATAATCGTCCCCAAACTATTCTCGGACACGCGCACAATATCCATTTGCACTTTCGGTGCCGTTGCCATCTTGCGTATGGCATTGACAATTTCACGATGCACATTATCGATGCGCAATGTGGCGACAGGCGGACGGTCTTCGGTTTGCGGCGGCAGACTCAACTCAAATGGATACGCAACAAAAGTTTTGCTGTCATGCACCACATCTTGACTATTCCCAGCGAAATACAAATCCGGCGCCACTTCATCATGAGTGATCGTCAAAAGGATCACAAAGACCGCGTCTGTTTCAGTGGCAAAAAGGGCGCTCTTCGTCGCCGCACTCACATCACGGCTCATGGGGCGGTCTCCGGTAAGATTTCCAAATCCAGCGCCGCTTTAAACGCGCCTTTACTGGCCTGGCTGATCTGGGGTGGTTTGACAAAGCGGAACACTTTGGTGTCACCGGATCGCGGATGCGCCCACGTGAACTTCTCCACCCCGCCACCCAGCGTGCCCGAATAGAAATCTTCGAGTGTGGCCACTTGCACCGGACCCAGCATCATCTCGCATTGCAGGCCCGCAACACCCGCCGTATAACGCTGGCGGGTTTTCGCTGGCCCCGCATCCATCTCGGTGCGGAGCAAGACATCCGGAAATGTTTCATGTAATGTGTTTAACAAAGGATGCGTCGGCAACGCACCCACGCCCGTATCGGGCCATGCAGGCATGGTCATCAATCAAACTCCAAGTGTTGTGAAAAAAGTATGCGAGACGCGTATGACTAGCGTCCAAAGGTCGCCGGTCGTAATCCAAACCGGGTTTCGAGGGCTTTGGCGGTCATGCCGCCGCGGGCGATATTGCGTCCCACCGCTTCGTCGATCATCACGTCAATGTCCATGCCGCCATGGGCGTTGCGCCGCTCGCGGGTTTGCACATGCGCGCCGACATTGTTGTGGATGTTGACGTTCACCGCCCCGCCCGAGGCCTCCACCCCAAGGCGTCCGCCGCGCCCACGCCTGAGCGGCAAGATCGCTTCCGGCCCCGCCTCGCCCATCAGGCCGCGCCGCCCGCCAGCCATCGGAAAGAGGGTTGGCATACGGACGACCCCGCCACGGGCGAAGGGCATCACGTTGCCATTCTGAAACGCCGCCCCATCGGCGAACAAAGCCCCGAAGATCGATCCAAGCAAATTGCCGATGCCACCAAACAGGCTTGAGAACAGATTCTTAAAGATACCAAAAATGTTCGGCAGGAGATCGGTGAACAATTTTGAGAACATGGATGTGATGTTGCTGAACACACCGCCGCCTTCTTTCATGATCTCCACATTGCCAATGGCCGCTGGATCTGCAGCGACAGTTGGGATGCCGAGCGGATGACAACAGCACGTCTGATCGAACAAACCACCGGCTATATTTGCCGCTTGGGCGGTGGCATTTGGCACTTTGGCGTCATTCCCACCGAATAACCCGCCCAGCATGCCGCTGAGCTCTTGTTGCAACGGCGTCAGGGCTGCATTTAAAATAATGCCGATCAGGTGCTCTTGCAGACGGGCCAGCATGTCCTCAACATCCTCGCCGGTCATGATCATCTGCCGTAAGTTCCCAACAATCGCCGCCCCCGCTTGATACCCTGCCATCTCAAAAATGCGCATTGCCTCCGTCGCCGCACGCGACGATACGGTGATCTCTTGCATTTTGCCGGGAATGAGATCATACATCTCAAGGAGTGATCGCATATCTTCTGTGAACAACTCAAATTGCTCGTAAGACATACCCTCAGGTAATTGTAATCCACCATTCTGCATGAAATTTTCAAAGAATGGATTTACGGTATCAATTAGATTTGAACTGGTAGATATATCACTTTCCTTTACCGATTGCTCTAACTTTGAAAACACACTATGATTGAGATACTCATCGATTTGATTTACTTGTGATTCAAGTTTTCCAATATAGTTGGGAATGACCCTGACCAAATTATCCGTCACATGCTGAATATAAGGGCTATTAATTTCTCCGTTCTGAGCACGCTGCAGCATATCCAGTTGAGCTTTTAGCGTTTCAATCATTGCCACGTTATTTGCGGAAGCCTGATTTAAATCACCATAATAAGCTTGCAATTCATCATATGGAATATTGAGAGGAGTTCCACCAAAAGGTGGACGCCCAAATGGTATTCGAATAGGATTTAGTGCTCGATGTACCTTGTCAATAATCTCATCAGCTGATCCTAGTTGCTGTGAATAAGGTGCATATATACTCGACGGATCTTCTCTCAGCGCTTTATCGAACCATGACATCTCAAGCCTATCGCGAGACCCAAGACCAAATAATGCTTCACGTGAATCCATCGCGCTCAAGATTTCTTTCTCAATTTGCTGAGAACCCACTAATTCACTTTGTTTTACCCAAATGGCAAACTCAAGTTGTTCTCTCTCCGTCTCTTTCAGAGTTGTTATTAACTTAGACTTGAGACTCTCTAATTCCTTCTCAAAAGTTATTTGTTCATTATCCAAATCTTGCAATATCTCTTCAAATGGAAATTGCTCAAGTCCCAACCGACCCACTTTCCAATCTTCATAGATAAAATTCACTCCAAGAAACGACTGACTTGGAACAATCTTATTTAAGTTTAAGATATTTCCAGCAGGATCAAGTGTGAGTAATGCACGCTGAATGGGGGCAAGTATATTTGGTCCTGTGCGAGCATATTGATGACGCAATTTGTTGAAGCGTTCTAGATCTTTGATATATTTTTCCAAAGAAGGTGGCAACGGCAACTCCTGCTTGGATTTCTTCATGACGTCTTCCACTGCTTCTCTGGCAACGGATGTCACGACATCCTTGATTATATCATCAGACATTATGATCTTCTTTCCTCTCTTTTGAGATTGAATCCGATAAATCGGACTAAAAAGGTGAATGATTGATTTCTATCTAAAAGAGTGATAATATATATTTTCTATTATAAGTTATTGGCGCTATTTCTCGATTAGGAATACAGGCATACTCATGATTAGATTTGTACTTCTGTCAGCACTGTTGACTCTGATTTCAGCTTGTAGTGACTTAAGCGATGAGGCTGAAATTCAACGCCTGCAGAAACGTTATAAGACTGAGCCACTTTGGCATCTTCAGGGAGAAGGCAACCCGCAGGTTAAAGCCGAATGCCTCTCGTATTACATATCTCTCTATAGCTCTGATCAGGGAAGAGTGCTTTCTGCAATACCAAATGAACATGCGTGGGTTCATTGGAAAGACCGAAATAGCAATGAGTATGCCCTGATAGAATTTCTCGGTGACAAAGACGGTAACTATCGCATGGTGCATTACGAACCTAAATCGCCATCAAGTTTGTATAAGTTCAAAGCAGGAGAAGATTCCGAAAGCCATAAAATTACGTTAAAAGCAAGATTTGGAATATGCAGTGGATTGCCTGCTGGATTAACGGTCGAACAATTCCGCAGCGTTAGTGAATCAATAGAAAATGATTCTGAAGAGTAATACAGCACTAAGCTACTAACAATTTCAGGTCTATCTTCCAATCATCATTAATAAAGTATGATACTCAGGCAGATGAATCCCCTTCTGAAGGAAACTAATATCAGCTTTTTGGGTACACGAAAACTGTGGTTAAATTATTTTGTGTGCTTTGCATTACAAGTTGCAACGAAAGTTCAAATTCTTTCTTACAATCAGAAAATACATCACCCCTAGCGTTATACGAAAACGCACCTGAAGGATACGAAGCAATAATCCCAAATTTCTCTACGCAATATTTGGTTTTAAACGGGAACAAGGAGTCTGCATCGCGTTGTGCTGCAGATGTGCTAGGAACAGCAAAATTAAGTAGCAAAACAGAGTTTTACGAAGGTTGGTGCGCCGAACTATTTAACAAATCGCAACTCGAACAAGATGTCTTGTTGGATGGCTACACGGTACCAGGAATTAATCATCCAAAGTATCCATATCTACAAATAAGCCTTACTAATAAAAAGGACCCTAGAGTGGAGAATATTCGGTGAGGATAAGTCACCACTAAACAGATATATTTTGAATCCAGAATTGAGGGCTAAGATGATTAATTACTCACACTTGAGATTTATACGTTCGCGATATTCGCTTATATTCACAATACTCTTAATGTCCGTATCGACTACCTCATGCGATTCAAAACCTCAGTTTCTCAACCCATACATCAATGTTCCAGATGAATTTATAAGCATTCCTAGTAACAGAGAGGTATTCCAACAAAAGATTGACGAATTCTCTTACTGCCTATCTGCTTTTGCGAGTATCGCCGATAAAAGAGGACCTAAACCAAAAATTAATTCCAAGGGAACGATTTCATCATTCATATGGCTCGATCAAGATACAGCTGAGCCAGAAGTTTTTATTCTAGCACGCGAAGTCGAAAGTGAGTATGTGCAGGTAGATATTCATCTAACAAATTCAACTCTTCAAGATGAAGGCTTTGCTGTTATTCCACGTTTACTCACGTTTTATATAAATGCATGTGCAAAGCCTGATGTAACGAATGCCAGCGATTTTAAAGAAGATAGTTGGCTTGAAGTCGTAGATGCCTCGAAATTCTGAGGCCAAGCCAATGTACTACGGACGACCCCGCCGCGGGCGATATTCCTCCCCACGGCTTCGTCGGTTATCACGTCGATAATATGCCGCCATGTGCAGATGAGCCCCCGAGGAGGAGGGCACATCCTTTATACAAAAAGTCGGAGGAGTGATGCCAGTTCTAATATAGGAATATATTCCTTTATCACCCACCAGCCTACAATAGGACTATTTTCCTATATCCAAAACAGCACGCAAAGCCCAGAATTCGGCCACCTTTTATAGGACGCGTTTACGCATAGGCTTCGACGTCACTCCAATCAAGGGTACCAGCCGCATCCACCTCCGTTTTATCTCCCGCAGCGGCAATAGCGACGAGCGCGGTCTGGCGTTTGCCCTCAATCAGCGCGCCAATGGTTTGCCAGGCATCGGACTGGGCTTTGACCACAGTCGCAACATCGGTGACCGTGGCCCCACGCACACCGATCTCTGCCGCCAGCAAAGGATAGGCCGCCGGATCGGGAGATGGGTCGGCGAGGCAAGCTTCAGCCTGGAGCTTTTTCTCAAGGTAGGTCATAGCCTGGCCAGCGCCTGGGGTGATGAAACGCAGACGATAATTTTCCGCCTCGCCGTTCACCCGTTTTGCCGCTTTGGCTTGCAGGTCGGCCAGGGCATGATCGGTTTGCACCCAAGATGCACCATCAAACATATAGTCATAATCGGCGTCTTGCGGAACGTCAGGTTTGCGGAGTGTGGTGAATTGATGGGCGGCTTCGAGATCCGGTTTATCAGCGCGCACACCGAAATACACCGAGTGGCCGTTTGCGTCGTAAAAGTGTCCTTTGGTCATGATGCGTGTCCTCTTTGTGTAAGTGTACAACCGATGAGATGAAAACGAACATGAGTTGCGACGAAGGCTTCACTGGCTGCGTACTCAAACCGTTGTGATCCATCGATCGCGATTTGCACCTGAGACCCCATCTCCATACCCCAACTGGAATCCAATTCGGCGAACAACTGCACATGACCGTTATAGTTGGTAGTGGTTTTAGCTGCACCGTAGGGCCGTAACCAGAGATAAGTGGTGTTGCTGGAATTCTGGATTGTGTAATTGTTGTATATGTTCGCGGTGAATTCGGCGACACATTCGGGAGGAAGTTCAGTTATGGTCGCCGTTTCCCAAATGCCGTCGGTAATGGACGAATCCGTGAGAACAAGGGGCGCTTTCTCTAATTCAAAACGACTGCCGCGTTGGACAAAGGCATAAATATTAGAAGAAGAATCCGTCGCAACCCAACCGATCAATTGCAGTTCATTATAATTGGTCGGCAAAGTAACACCCGACGATGTGAAGGATGTGGAAAAGAGTGCATCTACCACGCCTGTATCGGAGCGGCGAATAAGCCAGACGGCATAGGCGGTATCCGCCGCAACCGTGCCGGTATCGAGCCCGCCCGCTCCATGACCAACCCCCCAAGAGCTATCGATTCGCTTCACCAGCACCGAACTAAGAGTCATGATCGACTTGTTATTTACATCAATGGTCGTACCCGGATTGATTAAAACATCGTGGTCGGTATCTGGACTTGAATTGGCAATCGTCAAACCACTGATATGACCATAGAGTTCCGTGGTCGTCAAATTAGTGACGCGCGCTTCACTTTGATCAAGATCCAAGAGTGTAATCCAAGCATCGTCTGCTTCGTTACGCATTTTGAGAGCATGCGCGGTTTCATCATACCACAGCATATTGGCAAAGGTGACACTGGGGGCCGTGGGACCGCTACTCGTACTAACGAGTGCAGCAAGCGCCGTGTTCAGGTCGGCTCGAAAGGCGGCGCCTTTCGCATTTTCGAGCACCATATCATGTTGAGACATGCAACGTCCTTATGGTTAGGGGTGGCAGAAGGAAACGGATGCGTGCGTTATGCATCCGTCTTGTTTGATGTATCGGGGTATTTAGCGCGGAGTTCATCAAGGCGGCTGCGGGCCATAGGTTCATCGGGCTTGAGGCCGTGGGCCTCCTTCCAGCCGTCGAGGATGTCACCAAACTCAGGTACCGAAAACGAACGCACCTGATCCGGCGTGTAGCCCATTACTCCGCAGCCGAGTTGGATATAGCGCCGGATGGGGAAATGGGTGAGGGGCTCTCCGTCATCTCCAGCGCGCCTCCGTTTCCCTCAGTCGCCTCCGCGTCGTCATCATTATTGCCGAGGGCGACGTTAAAAAGCCGCACACAGAGCAATTGCAGTTCGCCCGGTGTGGTCAATTGCATCATAGCTCGGACGTCATCATCCGTCCCGGACCAACCACCTGCTTCGAGCGCGGCAGTCAGCACCTGCCGTAAGTGCGACAAACGAAATGTGCCGTCGGCAATCGCTTGCAGCAAAGCCGGCAAGCCCATATCGAGGCGATCTTCAAGGTCTTCCAGATCACCGATTCCGAGGCGGAGGAGGCGCTTCTCGCCACCCAACTCCGCCTCAATCTCCCCTCGGAATGGTTTCGCCATAATTAAATGGCAGCCGTCCAGGTCAATTCGCCACCTGATTCAAAGGTGACGGAATAAGCGGCCTCGCCATTATACTCACCCGAATATTCGAGGCTGGTGATTTGGAACGGGCCTTGAAAGGTGCCGAAGTCCGGAATGATGACTTGGTAATTATCAACAGAGCCAGCCATGAAATAACCGCGGACATCTTCTTCCGTTGCGCTGTCGGTGAACACACCTGACCCGCTGATGCTCGCCGAACGGACACCTGCATTGGCGAGAAGCTCACGCCATTGATTGGTGGAATCCCCATTGGTGATATCCACGGTTTCAGAATTGAGTGAGATGGACTTCGAACGAACTCCACCCAGCGTCACAAATGTGCCTATGCCATCTGTATCAACTTTGATCAGGACATCTTTCCCTGCTTGTGCGGTCATGAGTTGTAACTCCTCATAAAAAAGACGCCCGCAGGCGCCGTCAAATTGGTCGAACTTGAACGGGGTCAACCGTAACCCGATCCTCAAAGGAGGAATGCTGTGATTATCTTAGTGGTGAGATACGTTAGTTCTCCTGCGTTACAGCTTTGAACTTTTGCGTGCCTTTAATCGTAGTTCCATCCTCTTCGAGTTCAGTTTCGGATGAGTCCCATTTCAAATAGACGAGATTATGCCCAGTGACTGAAAGCGCCTGTAGATGGAGCGAGTCTTTGATGTCTTTCATAATATTTTTAATCTCTGTCAGCGTTGATGATTGTGACCAAGAGTGAATCATCAGTGTATGCTGCTCCCCTTCCACGCCCTCTGCCGACCAATCTTCCTGTTTGTCGGACCCGATCGTCACAAAAGGGTATGTTGGGGAAGCGGGAACTTTGTCATAGACAGGATCGGAAAGGCCTGTATCCAATGCCGATTTCACAGCAGTTTGCACTGCTAAGGCAGCGTCGCTCATGATTGTATCCTTTTTATATGGGAAGGGGTTCGCCTGGACACACAGACGGATTAAAAAACTAGATAGGAAGGAGCGTCACGCAATCAAGATGTGATCAGCGAAAATTTTGGAGATACATTAGCTGACAAAGGATAACTGACGTGCTTTGATATAAAAGATCACAAAAAAAGCTAAGCAGAGACCAGAACAACAGGCATTTGCGCCTGATGGTGAGTGAGGATTAGTCACAACATTTTATTTTAAATATTGACCGGCACCGATGATAATATCGGCAATACGTCTTGCTTCGATTCCCATTTCACGTATTTGCCCCGTCGGTGACGGTTTATAACTACAAAAATAAAGCCCCTGCGCTGTTGTTGGACCACCGCTCACAAGAGGAGCGCCATTCTCATCAAGCACATTGTGATGATCCGACAGCATGCTTCTCAGATCCACACGATACCCTGTGGCGAGAATAATCGCGTCGAACTCTTCTGCAGCACCATCGGAAAAGTAGATTTTTTGTCCATCAATACGGTCAAGACCCCGGCAAACGCGAATGTGACCGGATTTGATCCGTTCTAATGTCCCAATATTCAAAAGCGGGATACGGCCATCTTCGATAATTTGCGCCATCGGCCCTTTATCAGATTTTGGCAATCCATAGGCACTGAGATCGCCAATAACCAGACGCATAATCGGCTTATTTAATGTGTCAACCAGCTTATAAGGCATCCATTGTTGCGTTATTGAAAAAGACAAAATGGGTATGCCCAACAAATCGCGGGGGATCACATTCACAACACCTTTCACCGCAAGCCAGGTTTCATTTCCCGCATCGGCAAGGTCCATCGCGATCTCGCCGCCGGAATTTCCAAATCCAACAACCAGCACCTTTTGCCCCTGAAAAGCTTTTGGATTCTTGTAAGTGTTGGAGTGAATCACCTCGCCTGGAAAGGTTTCATAACCTGGCCAAGTCGGAATATGGGGTGTTGTTGCCATCCCGGTAGCAAATATGACATTCCGCGCACGAAAGGGGCCATGGTTCGTCTCAACCATCCAATAATCATCATGACGAACGGTCGAGACCGTCGTTTCAAATTGAATCTGTAAGTCATGATATTGCGCATAAGCTTCGAGATACGACACCACCTGCTCGCGTGCGGGATACTTGTCATATGTCTTTGGCATAGGAAGTCCTGGCAAACCTGAATGCTTGCGATGGGTATGAAGGTGCAAGCGATCATAATGATGACGCCATGCCATCCCCACCTTGTCGCCAGCTTCGAGAATGAGAGAGTCGCACCCCTTCATCTTCAAAACCGCCGCACAGGCAAGTCCAGCGGGGCCTGCGCCAATAATGACCGTATCCGCATCACTCATGTCCGCACCCCACATAATAGGATTTATTCATTCTGTATAAAGATTTTTTTATGAGCCAAACACAGCCTTCATATATTTATACAAACTCTATATTTATAAGTAGCTTTTGGCAAATCGGCGCTTAAACCAGCAGTTGGCCAATTATTTACAGGCCGTTTCCTATGATTGCGCATACATCGCGAAATTGCTACGACTCACTTTGAGAGTGGGAGAGATGAGAGCGCAATCCACATCATATCATCAGCAGGCAGACACATTTCGGCCGCCTTTGCCTTGGTCCGTCAAATGGGGATGGGGCACGGGGTCGCTTGGGACAGTCACCCTTCTCTACCTCTTTAGCTCACTTGTTCTTTTTTACATGACGAACTATCTGGGCATCAACGCAGCTCTTGCGGGATCATTGTTATTCATGACGCGTCTTTATGACCTTATCTCAGATCCCATTATGGGTCTTGTAAGCGACAACACCAAAACGTCTTGGGGACGCCGCAGACCATGGTTGTTTATCGGGGCAATTCTTTGTGCGCTCTCCTGCGCACTTTTGTTTAGCGGTGCCCTCATCGTGTCAAGCACGTATGCGGCAACATATATGGTGATTGTTATTGTGCTCTATTTTACGGGCTATACGATGTTTAATGTCCCCTACCTTGCCATGCCAGCAGAAATGACAGAGGACAAACACGAACGCACCTCTCTTATGTCGGCAAGGGTATTCTTTGTGGCGCTTGCTGGTATTGTCGCGACAGGGCTTGCACCGCTTCTCATTAGCGCCTTTGGCGATGGTATATTGGGTTATGCGTGGATGTCATGGATAATAGCGGCAATGATAGGAATCGCAATGTTTCTGCCCGTTTGGGCAACACGAGACGCCCCACAAACGACGCAACATAGGTTTCAAGTAGAGTGGCAGTCATGGATTCAGACAGCATGGCAGAATAGACCCTTTAAAATGCTCATTGGTGCTAAGCTGTTGCAACTTTTTGGACTAGCAAGCGGGAGCGCGACTCTCTTCTTTTTTGTGCTGCAAGTGCTTGATCGTGGAATGCTTGGCGTCTCGCTTTACGGCTTTGCTATGAGCATCGGCACCATCCTTTCGCTGCCGCTCTGGACAAAACTCGGACATCACACATCAAAGGCATCACTTTATGGATTAGCCGTGTTTGGTTACGCTGTTTTGATGCTTAGTTGGCTGCTTGCCGATCCTGCGGAATCCACAAGTCTCTTTATTCTACGATCATGTCTTGCAGGCATGTTCTCAGGCGGCCTCATCCTTATGGGGCAATCTCTGCTCCCCGACACCATAAGCTACGATTACCACCTCACAGGATTACGCCGCGAAGCAGCTTTTGCGTCTGTTTACAGTGCCGCGGAAAAATTTTCTTTCGCCTTCTCACCGCTTATCTTGGGCGCTCTGCTGTCTATGATGGGCTATCAAGAGTCGACAGAAGGAGACATTGAGCAAACGCCACAAGCCATTCGTGCCGTCTATATCGGAATGGCGATCATTCCAGCGCTAGCGAATCTGAGCAGCCTCTATTTCATACGCCATATTCAATTTGAGACCCCTCAAACAGAGTCCACACAATCCTTAAAGGAGGGAGCATAACCATGGATTATCAATTGAAACAACGTGGCCGTGCCTCTTTTGATTTTTTACGGGATGTGCGAACACGCGCGATGGCATTGCAGACCGATATTGACGCTTTCGCTGACAAGCAAAATCTCCCGACACCGAGCGATATAAGCGATCTCAGCACGCGATATGACGCGATCAATCACATCATGCAGGAGTGCCAATCCTTGCGCGCACTTAAACTTTTAACAGAATGGTCTTTATTGTCCCATGGACCTACTGCTTTTGATGCTTTTGATAAAATTTATGACAATATCAAATCAGATTTAGCTGCTTTAGATGAAGGGCCCGCGACGCTGACCCTAAATCCCAATTTGAAACTACCTGCTTATTGGAACTCTGTTGACTTTCATGGCACTACAGGAAATTGGGATGGGCATGACTTTATGGGGTTCATTCACAGCGAATTGATCCATAAAGAGCTTGTCGCAAAAACCTTTCCATCTCGCATCTATCAGGACCGTCAAAGGGTTGCGGACCTTACGAAAGACTGTAAAGCGAAGACAATACTTGAACTCGGATGCGCCAGTGGAGCCTTTACGTTGGCACTGAACAACACGTTTCCCGATGCCGATATATGGGCGTGCGATATTAGTCAGCGACAATTGGAGCAAGCAAAGCGCATCGCGAATAAACACGGTTATCATTGGCGCCTGTTCCAAGCCATGGCAGAAGATACCGGCCTCGCGAGCAACCAATATGATCTTGTTGCATCCTATGCGATGTTCCATGAACTGCCGAGCACTGTCGCACACAATGCATTGGCCGAGGCATTACGTGTCTTAAAGCCTGGTGGAATGCTGGTCATGGCCGATGTCAAATCTTATGCCGTCATGGAGGATTATGACGCCTGGACAGCAGACCTTTGGAACAATGTGCGTGGCTATGACCCATTTTGGCGTGACTATGCCACAACGGATTTTCGACAGGTTGCACAAGATTTAGGCTTTGTAAACGTAAGCTGGCGCGGCCTCGGTGATAATCAATACCCTTTTGTTCTTACAGCCTACAAACCAGAAGAGTAATCCGATGAATACACCTAGCCTTACACCGGAAGATATCGATAAACTTGGTTTAACCGTGTTGCATTTATCACAAGAGTTGTGGACTGTGATTGAACGGCAGCGCTTACTTGAACACGCTATCGAACAGCAAGGACTGTCTGTTTCCGAACTTATCGAAAACCATCGTCCTGAAGGAGAGCTGGCTGAACGCATTGAATCCGAACGTCGCCGTTTTATAGATCGCATTGTGACAAATATAAGTGGCCAATCCAATGAGTAAGAGTGAATATAAGCAGTTCATGATCGCCCCTGCTTTTGTCGTCATCACTTTGTGTTTGGGCGTCTTCAGCTCGCCCGCATCTGCAGCATGTGATAATCTCACACGTCTAGCACCGCAGATTTCACAAGATTACCCTTATATTATAAATGACGCGCGCAGCGTAGATGCTTCAATGGATCTCCCCGCCTATTGCAAAATCGCAGGCATGATCGCCCCGCAAATCGGGTTTGAGGTGCGTTTGCCCATAGACAGTTGGAACGGAAAATTCCTTATGCAGGGATGCGGCGGTCTCTGTGGTATCATTAATATGGAGGCTGCAGACGACGCCCTTGCAAGGGGATATGCGGTGGCGAACACAGATATGGGGCACAAAGGACAACCCTTTAGTGGAATCTGGGCCTTCAACAATCGCTCTGCCGAAATTGATTTCGGGTATCGCGCAACCCATGCGACCGCGCGTGTCGCAAAAGCTTTGATCAAGACGTATTACGAAAGTGATCCGCGTTATTCTTATTTCCGGGGATGCTCGACGGGGGGGCGCCAAGGCATGGTCGAAGCGCAACGTTATCCAGATGACTTTGACGGCATTATCTCCGGCGCACCGGTTTTAAATGAAACAGGTGATGGGATGCTGCATCTCTTATGGACGATCCGCGCAAACCTTGATCAAGCGGGCCAATCTATTCTTGATGGCAACAAACTCGGCTTTATACGGGACGCGATGCTTGAAACCTGCGATCATTTAGATGGGACAAAAGATGGACTCCTTGATGATCCACGCACCTGTCCTCTTGAACCAAAGGATTTACTCTGCGCCAATGACGAGACAAACTCACAATGCCTTTCCCATGCTGAAGCTTTCGTGCTTGAGAAGATTTATGGTGGTGCGAAGGACAGCCAAGGCACATCTCTCTTCCCAGGGGGTCTCGCAAAAGGATCAGAGTATGAATGGTCACCAGCACTGATTGGAAAAAACAGTGAACCACCACTCGCACTCACCATGCCCATGCTGCAAGATATGGTGCGCTATATGATTTATACGCAAGACCAACCCAACGCAGATATGATGGATTTTGATTTTGATCGTGATCCAGCACGCATGGCCGATATGGAACGCATTTATACGGCCTCGAATCCGGATCTCAGCGCGTATAAAGCCCGCGGTGGAAAAATCATTATGTATCACGGATGGGATGATATTGAAGTCCCGCCCTTTCTCAGTATCGACTATTATGAGCGCGTCGAAACATTTATGGAGGGGCGCGAAAATATCGACGACTTTTACCGCCTGTTTATGATGCCCGGTGTGGCCCATTGCCGGCGTGGCCCTGGCCCCGATGCCGTTGATTATCTCAGCGCTCTTGAAAACTGGGTCGAAAACGGCATCGCTCCCGATACGTTGGAAGCTGCACATTTGGTAACGCCCCAAACCTATAATGGCCTGCCCCGCCTGCGCTATCCGTTAGCGCCCGAAGCTTATGATTACACCCGCCTTATTGCGCCGTATCACTCAAGCACGCAATAAATAGTGAAGCATTACTAAAGCAACGTTTTATTGTGGCATGGTGCCCGGGGGCGGAATCGAACCACCGACACAAGGATTTTCAGTCCTCTGCTCTACCAACTGAGCTACCCGGGCATGTTGTGCGTGAAACCCATTGAAGAGGGCCGCTTTGGTAAGGCCGTATGGGCTCTTCTTGCTCTTATCCCACAGGCGGGTCGGGTTATAGGGCATTCGGATGCCCCTGTCCAGCGCGGAAACGCCCAAATTTAGGGGATTTTTGGCTTCATTCGCCCTTATTTATTGCTGCGGTTTTACGGCAAAGCGCTCTCGTGGCCAGGTGCGCTGGATCTCCCATGAGATACGCCCGCCATAATAATCTGCCAATCTGTGCCAATATTCCTTTCCCACACCCTCCAACCAGACCGCGGCATCCGGATTGATGTGAAGGATGAACCGTTCGTTCGGCGCATTTTTAAGCTCTTGAATGAGGGCGCGAAACGCGCGGTCCATAAGCGTGCTGAGACGCGGGACCGATGTTGAATCAGGAGAAGGTGTCATCAACTGCTCAGA
>JANQLI010000013.1 GCA_028280675.1 Alphaproteobacteria bacterium | reverse complement strand
CAGCGTGGAATGGAATTCAGTAAAGGTGTGAAGAACTTATCAGGACTCACAAGGGAACCGCTTATGTCACACACACCGACGACGCCAAGCAAGCTGGCGGCGCTCGACTGGACAAGCCGCCGCACAAAAGTGACGGCTGGGATCTTTCTTGTCGGGCTCATCGTCCTATGGCAATTCCTGTCACCCGATGATTCCTTTGACGGCCAGATCCGCAGCGCCTTGCCAGAACGCAGCGCCGTTCGTCAATCGGTCTCAGCCAGCGGCACCTTAAGCGCCCTGGTGACAGTCGAAGTTGGCACGCAATTATCCGGCCAGATCAGCGAACTTCATGCCGACTTCAATTCCGACGTGAAAGAAGGCGCGTTGATTGCCCGTATCGATCCGGCGACATTTGAAACACGTGTCGCCCAAGCCGAAGCGGAGGCCGCTATTGCCGCGGCCAATGTCACACAAGCAAAAGCCACGGTCGCTGAATCCGAAGCCAATTATGCGAAGGCAGAACGCGCCCTTAAACGCTCAGAAGATCTGCGGGCACGCGGCAATATTTCAGCAGCTCAGCTTGATAGCGCCATTGCGGATGCCGAGATGAGTAAAGCCCGGCTCACCTCAGCCCAGGCGCAAGTGGTGACAGCGGAGGCTCAAGTCAAACAACGCGAAGCATCCCTTCAAAGCGCCCGCGTTGATCTTGAACGCACCTTTATTCGCTCACCTGTTGACGGTGTAGTGATCGGACGAGAAGTGGACATCGGTCAAACGGTTGCGGCCAGCATGCAGGCGCCTATTCTCTTTACGATCGCAAAGGATTTGTCCGACATGCAGCTTGAAGTCAATGTCGATGAAGCTGATATTGGTGAGGTCCGCGAAGGATTAACAGCACGGTTCACCGTTGATGCGTATCCAGAAGATCTTTTCCAAGGGTATGTCGATCAAATTCGCAAAGCGCCGCAAATCGAACAAAATGTGGTGACTTATACTGTAATTGTCTCTGCCGCCAATGCCGACCAAAAACTTTTACCGGGTATGACCGCAAATGTTGAAATCATCATTGAGGAACGCAAGAACGCCCTCCTTATCCCCAATCGTGCTTTGCGCTTTACCCCACCAAAAGCGATCCGCGATGAAGATGCATTAGCAGAGGCGAGAGCGCAGTTGACGGATGACACGCAACGCATTGTATGGCGTGAAGATGATGATGGCGACCTAACACCACGTGTCATTTCGATTGGCATTTCAGATGGGTTTATGACGGAAGTGACGTCGGATAACCTGTCAGAACAAGATAAGATTGCCATCACCATCGACCAAGCCCGGGAAGGCGGGTTTGGTCCGCCAGGGCCTGGACCAGGGCCGCGTTAACCGCCGCAGACGATCGAACGAGGACAAAAGCGCGTTCCATGACTCAGCCTGCCATTGAAACGCATCATTTATCGCGTGACTATCAATTAGGGTCACACATTGTGCATGCGTTAAAAGATGTCAGCATCAAAGTTGCAAAAGGTGAATTCGTTGCGGTGATTGGACCGTCTGGGTCAGGCAAAACCACCTTGATGAATCTTTTAGGTTGCCTCGATTCTCCAACTGCAGGGCGATATATTTGTGACGGCATCGATACATCGCATATGGATCGCGATGATCTTGCCAAAGTCCGCAATCAACATATCGGGTTTGTTTTCCAAAGTTTTAATCTTTTGCCACGCATGACGGCGCTCGAAAATGTTGAGATGCCTTTGATTTACGCCAGCATCTCTGCAGATGAGCGCCATCGGCGTGCAATGGACGCCTTAGCAAAAGTTGGCCTTGAAGATCGTGTCAGCCATCTGCCGACGCAACTTTCGGGAGGACAACAACAACGCGTCGCCATTGCCCGCGCCCTGGTCAATGATCCCGCTATTTTGTTCGCCGATGAACCAACCGGGGCGCTTGATACGAAAACCAGCTATGAAATTATGCAGCTTTTTCAGAAACTGAATGATCAAGGCCGGACGATTATCATTGTCACCCATGAAGCGGAGATTGCGGCCTACGCTAAACGTATTCTGACCTTCCGCGACGGTGTGATTGAATCGGATGTCGCGCAAAATGTGAAATCCAAAGAGCAAAGCGCATGAACATCATGGATTCCATTATTGTTGCCCTGCAAGCGCTGCGCGCGAACTTGCTACGTTCTATTCTCACAATGCTGGGCATCATTATTGGCGTTGCAGCGGTGGTCGCCATGATTGCGATCGGACGCGGCGCAGAAACCAGTATTACCTCTTTTATTCAAGGGTTAGGGTCGAATGTCATCTCTGTCAGTCCAGGGTCCAGCCGCTTTGGCGGTGTAAGCGGCGGTGCAGGGTCACGACCGACACTTACCCTCGCCGACGCGCAAGCAATTCGCGACGAAGTGAATCATGTCGATGTTGTCGCGGCCAGCTCGCAAACCATGGCGCAGTTGATCGCTGGACCGATGAATTGGCGCTCCACCGTCACAGGCGGATCAAGCGGTATTTTTGAAGCACGGGAATGGGAACTTGCGGCAGGCCGCCTGTTCAGTGAAGCCGATCAACGAGGCGCCACCAAGGTTGCCGTCATCGGCATGACGGTGGCTGAGAATTTGTTTCCAGGACAAAACCCCGTTGGTAAAATGATGCGGGTCAACCGCGTTCCTTTTCGTATTGTGGGTGTGTTTGCGGAAAAAGGCTCCACCGCATTTGGCTCTGATCAAGACGATGTTGTGTATATCCCTCTTTCAACGGCAAAACAGCGCTTGCTCGGACATGGGCGCCTCAGTGGCAACCGGGTCGGGACCATCACCATTAAAGTCAGCGATGCGGAATGGATGGATTACGTGGAAAACGAAACGCGGTACTTGTTACGCCTTCGGCATAAACTCGCAGACGGGGAAGAGGATGATTTTATTATTCGGAATCTCGCGCAAATTCTTAAAACGAGTGCTGAAACGACGCGCGTGTTGACGCTGTTTTTGTCTGCGGTCGCTGGTGTGTCTCTGCTCGTCGGTGGAATCGGCATTATGAATATCATGCTGGTTTCCGTCACCGAGCGCACCCGTGAAATCGGTCTGCGTATGGCTGTTGGCGCGCGCAGTCGGGACATCCTCAATCAATTTCTGATCGAGGCGCTTGCGCTGTCCCTACTTGGTGGAGCCATTGGTATTGTGCTTGGCGCACTGATTTCGACAACTGTTGCGGGCCTTGCTGGCTGGCCAAGTGTGATCCCGTTGCAAGCTGTCATCCTGGCGTTTAGCTTTGCGGCATTTATTGGAATCTTTTTTGGTCTCTTTCCAGCTCAACGCGCATCACGGCTCGACCCGATTGAGGCCTTACGTCACGAGTAGAGTTATGCATCCTGTTGTGCTGTAACTTTGAGAAGCATATCCTCTAAACGCTTCTGGTTCACCGCAAACGAATAATTCTTCTCAATGAACGTGAGGCCATTATCGCGTAATCGTTGCCATAGTGCTTCATCCTGATAAAGTTGAATGACTTTATCGGCAAACGCCTCGGGAGTTTCTGCCAATAAAACATCCTGATCTGGCACGAGGTCCGTTCCTTCAATGGTGGCAGGTGAAATCACAGACGGCAAACCATATGCAAGGCTAGTGCCTGTTTTGCCTTTCACACCAGCACCATAGCGCAAAGGCGACACGGATAAACGCACCGTATTAAATAAAGGCCTGAGATCTTCCACAAAACCTTCAATCCGAATATGCGCTGAAGCGAGCGACCGGATGTGTGCTGGCACCGGCCCACCGATAATATGCAACACGGCATCGGGAATCGCCTCATGCACATGCGGCCAGATTTCATGAATAAAATGGGTCACCGCATCCGCATTCGGGGCATGACGAAATCCGCCAATAAACAAAACCCCATTACGCTCCTGAAATGTGCTGGGAAGCGGATCAGCTTCGAAAAACAAAGGCAACAGCGTGGTTGCGACACCAGGTTCTTTTTGCTTGAGGAGATCCTGTTCATAACGACTGACAACAATAGTGTGATCAGCCGTACGCATAACATCACATTCAACATTGCGCATTTGCTTCGCTGCGTCACGTAAGAGGTTTGAGTTCTCAATCTTCGCCTGGCGCTGATAGCGCAAAAAATGCAAATCGTGCGTATCGAAAACCACCGGAAGATCGGGACGAATTTGCTTAATAAGGGGAACATAAATTGCGGCAATCGTGACGCGCTCGACAAACACGGCATCAAAACGACGCAGATACCTTTTTAAATAAGGCCGCACACGAAACACTTCAGGAGCGGTAATGCATTCCACACCGATACTCGCCAGACGTTTACGCTCTTCTATTGCAGGCGCCATATCATCAACCGGCAAAAAAGTAACGTGTACTCCACGCTCCGTTAGCATCTTCATCAGTGAAAATGTACGGAGTGAACCGGCATCTTCATCCAGCCGGGGCGCAACCGAGTCCAGCACCAGCACAGTCCGCAGGTGCGGTGATATAGGTGATCCAGTTGAGCGAAATTGATGAACTATTTTACGCCGGTGTTTGATCTGCCCCCGATAGCGGACAGAGGACTTGGCACGCAAAAACACATGCCGCAAATGCAATTTCCATCGCAGGGGTAAGGGAAGCATCGCGTAAAGAGAACGCAGCATTGTGTGTAAGTCCCCCGCAACGTTATCAGAGACTGGCGATGCGCCGATTGCCATCGCATCACCCGGTTTTTATGTATGGGAGTCTAGCAAATTTTGTCCGTATAAACAGCCACTTCCATTGGAAAATCAGCGTATGAGCACAAAAAAAACAGCCGCCCCAATGGGACGGCTGCGCATGCAAAATATTAGGGAAGAGAAGGATTACTCGGCAACAGGAACGTCCGTTGTATCTTCAGCCGCCTCTTCCACGATGTCTTCGACAGCTTCCACGACCGTTTCAGCAGGGGCGTCTTCACCCGCAGCTTCAGCGCTTGCTTCCGCAGCATCTGCCGCCGCTGTTTTTTCTACGGCTTCAGTTGCTGCAGCAACATCTGACTTCGTTTCTTCGACCAGATAAGCAATGAGATTGATGCGATCAGCTTCACGGTTCAAACCAACAAAAGCCATTTTGTTTCCCGGCAAAAAATTCTTTGGTTTGATTAGCCATTCATTGAGCTTGTCGGGCTCCCAGATAAAATCAGCCTCTTGCAAGGCCACAGAATATTTAAAATCGTCACGAAGGCCCACTTGATTGCCAAAAAGGCCGAACAAATTCGGTCCAACCTTATTTTTGCCGCCGTCTTCAATGGTATGACATGCACGGCAACGCAAGAAAACACGTTTGCCTTTGGCCAGATCAGCGCCGTCCAGCATCTCCTGTGTGACGACTTCTTGAGCTGACGCGACTTGCGTCATAGCTCCCATCACACCGATGACAAGTACACTAAGAATTTTTTTCATGCTTCACTCTTTATACTGTTCGTTTCACACAATTACGGCTTTGCTGGTTTGATAACCCCGCTTGCGCACATCAAGCCGCATCTCTTATCCGGCATGGCGAACCACGACCGGTTGAATGCACCAATCCCATAGCGGATATGTGCCAAGAAAACACGCCAAGAATAAGGCGGCATTTTGCCCAAGCCGCAGTGTGGGTGCCGTTTTGGAAGAGATAGGGCGGGTTCATAGCGTTCAATGATTAAAATGCGTATCAAATTTTATACTTATTTTATTAAAGTATAATTCCTGTAATTCAAGTAAATTCAAATATAGTTATGTATTTTCATCACCTTCGTATGCGTTCAAAGGTGATATGTCATGCGCAGGATGCGTGCCCTCATAATCGTTGTCAGTGGGCTTTGGCTGACGGCTTGCGGCAATTTGTCCGCAGTGCGTTTGCCTGCGCCACCGAAGAGTGCGGTAATGGAGATTGGGCCTCTAACATCGGCGCCGTTCGGGTATGTGGAGTTTTGCACACGGCACCAAAATGATTGCCGCAGCGCATATCAGAGGCCGCAAAAAGTCACCCTCACGGCGGAACGCTGGTTCACACTTCAACAAACCAATTGGCTTATCAACGCGCAGATTGCGCCCATCACCGACGCAGAGCATTACGACATGGTTGAGTATTGGACATATCCCGACACGCAAGGCGATTGCGAGGATTATGCTTTGGCCAAGCGCAAAGCTCTGATCGCACAAGGCTGGCCTGCACAAAATCTTTTGCTCGGTGTTGCCATCGAAGCATCCGGATCGGCCCACGCCGTCTTAATCGTCACCACGGACCATGGGGATTATGTCCTTGATAATCAGACCCCGGATATTTTACCGTGGCAGGCGACAGACTATCGTTGGGCGAAGCGTCAATCGCAGAGAAATCCAAATGTATGGGTGAGTCTGGAGACCAATCATCAAAGGGTTGTCACGGCAAGCAGCGGCAAACATATCCGCGACTAAGGTCATTTTGCCGCGACATCATCCGCAATCGCTAAAGAGGATGTCAGACCCGGTGATTCGATACCGAAAAGATTGATCAGTCCGGTGAGACCATGCACGTCTGGCCCTTGAATGACAAAATCATGCGGTGGCTCGCCAGGCTTTTGAATTTTTGGACGCACCCCCGCATAACCCGGCTGTAAATCACCATCTTCGAGGGCGGGCCAATAACGGCGTATCGCATCATAGAATTGCGCGGCGCGACCTTTGTCCACCGTGTAATGAATGTCGTCCACCCATTCCACGTCAGGGCCAAAGCGCCCTTGCCCGCCAAGATCACGGGTGTAATGCAACCCCAAACTGGCTTTGCCCGGCACCGGATAAATCAGCGCCTTAAACGGCGCGCGGCCCGACAGCGTAAAATAATTGCCTTTGGCAAAATGCTGCTCCGGAATATGCGCCGGATCGAGACCCTTTATTTTATGGGCAAGAGGAATGGCGCCTAGGCCCGCACTGTTGACGACCAAAGACGCACGTATAGTCATTGGCGCTTCGCCGCCCACCTGCACAACGAAATCTTTGCCGTCACCCTCTATGCCAAGTACAGGACTATGAAAGGCGATCATCCCGCCATGCGCTTCAAGATCGCCTTCGAGAGCCAACATATAGCCGTGGCTGTCAAAGATCCCGGTGGACGGTGACAGCAAGGCGGCGACACATGTCAGTTGCGGCTCACGCGCTTTGGCGCCCGCAGCATTCAACATCACCAAATCATCCACACCGTTCACACGCCCCTGTTCTTGCAAACGTTCCAATTCGGGAATCTCATCTTCAGCGGTTGCAACGATCAGCTTGCCGCAGCGCACCACATCAATGTGATGGGCATCGCAATAGGCATAAAGCTTATGTTTGCCTTCGACACAGAGACGCGCTTTCAAACTATTGGTCGCATAATAAAGGCCCGCATGAATCACTTCGCTATTGCGCGAGGACGTTTGCGTACCAATGGCCTCTTCTGATTCAAGAA
>JANQLI010000381.1 GCA_028280675.1 Alphaproteobacteria bacterium | reverse complement strand
GGGGATCGCGGCCACTTCGCTGGCGGACAGGATATAACGCCCGGTATCGGCGAAGCAGGCTTCGGTGAGCTCTTCGGTGATGGCGGGCAGGGCCGCTTTCCAGGCTTGCAGCACATCGATTCGTTTCGCGAGTCCCGCCGCCGCCCAGGCTTTTTGACCCTCACGCAGCGCCGCCGCCATGGCCGCCAAGTCATCTGCGCACGGGGCGGTGAAGGTGTAATCGCATGCGCCAGTGCGCGGGTTGCGCACCTGATAGGTCTTGCTCATCGTGTCATCCTTTTGCGTGGTGGCGGAGATGTAGCAGAGGGCGCTTTCCTTCGACAAGCGTGGTTTTGACAATGTTCATGCGTAAGATGTGACCAAAAAATCCCCAGAAAGTCCCAGAAAGTCCCAGAAATCTGAAGATGACGTGAACACCCACTCACTCTATGGATAAGCGGAACCCCAGCGCTTTCGCTGATTTGCGCTTTCCTTTATCGAGAGCGCGACTTATAAGACCGGGTGTTTTTTGCGGGGGCCTGCGGGCGCGGCATTTCACCCGGTTTTCTCACGGCCTCTTCTCTGGCAAGACGCCGGATCAGAGCAGAGATAAAGAGATCATAGGAGTACCAAGATAGATGGCGAAAATCCATGTCACCACCCAAGACGGGGAAAAAATGGAGATCGAGGCGGATGCCAATGGCGATTCTCTGATGGAGATTTTGCGCGACAATGGCATTGAGCTTGAAGCCATTTGCGGCGGTGTATGCTCATGCGCCACGTGCCACATTTATGTGGACGATGCCTGGGGCGAGAAATTGCCTGCGCGCTCTGATGACGAATATGAGCTGGTGAGTTCCACCGAACATTACCAAGAAAGCTCACGTCTCTCGTGCCAGATCCCCTTCAAAGCGGAGCTGGATGGCATCACCCTGACGGTCGCGCCGGAAGAGTAAGATCGTCTGGATAGACATGTCCAAAGGCCGCGTGGTGACGCGGCCTTTTTTGGTGGCGTGGTCACTCTTTCACTGTCACAGATTGAAAATGAGTGGCAAAATGCTCCCGGACGCTTTTGCTATAGGTTTGGGAGATCGGAATCTCATCGCCATTATCCATCGTAATGAAAAAGCGTTGACCGATCTTGGTGACGCCAACCACCGCATCATCATGAACCCAATAAGAGCGATGCACTTGAATGCCCGGAAACCCATCGAGACTTTTCACAGCGTTTCCGAAAGGATATTTGATCAGCGCCGCGCCCTGTGTGGTGCGCACATGGATATAATGTTCTTGCGCTTGGATACATAACGGTTCGCCGCGCAGTGTTTTTGGCAGCAATGCTACAAATGGAAGAGAGGTGGCAGGCATCCGATCAATGCCATCTACCGCTATGGGGTGTGTCGCATCGGATGTCGTGCCGCCATAACGGAAGTCTTTGAACCCAAGATATTGAAAGAGATAATTGGTGCCACAAAAAATAAACACCACAGACACCATGCTGAGAATGTAGTCTTGGAAAAAGGCGGGTGTTCCGTCGAGCGGCAACGGTTTCAACAATATGGCCATATCCGGAGGTAATAATCCGTTTGTCAGCTCAAGATAAAAATTCATGGGGATGAGCGCCAGCCAGCCGAGCGCCATGGGTGGAAAGATGGACAAAATCCAGAGTGGCGGTGTCCAGGGCTCTAACACTTTTTTTCCGATGGCCATGGCGCATATGCTGCACAGCCATCCGATCAGAATGAACCCTGCAAAATAAAAGGCTGTTGTGAAGTGGCTTGCCAGTTCCGGCACCGGCGATTGCCCCCACCCGACAAAGAGACCAATAAACAGCGGTGCGCCCACATAATACAGCGCATCATAGACAGTCTCTTTCTTCAGCGTCTGCGGCCGCTCTTTTTTGCTGTCCAACTTTTTACTGCCCAACAGGGTCACGCTCTGCCACTCCACATCTGATCAATGGATTTCATGAACGCAGTCATGATTATGAATGGCATTCACGAATAATCCCTCAAAACTCAAGACCTTAGCGTTATTGCCCGGCGGTCTTCGCACTACACTCACTGCTATTGCCATAAACGTTTTGTTCACAGGATGACGCCCATGACTCATTCATCCCCGTCCATCATACCATATACCGGTGTCAAAGACTCTCTGACCTGGTTTGCGTTGCCCATTCTCATCACGATCCCTTTGTGCGTCTTTTCTTATTGCATTGCGGCCTTCGGCACAGGGCGCGGCATTGGGATGGCCGCCGTGTGCACCTTTGTGCTGTGGTTTCTGTTTGAATGGATCATACCGTATCGCCGTGATTGGAGCAAAAGAACCGATCAGCAACTTTACAATAATCTTTTCCATATCACGCTTTCGATCACAGGGCGGATCGGCCTGCAGCAATGGTTTAAGGTGGTCGTGTTTGTGGTGATTTCGGATGTTCTCATCGCACATGATGTGCATCACATCTTTATGGTCTGGCCCGATCAGTGGCCGGCGATCGTCCAAATTATGCTGTGCGTTTTTCTGGCCGAAGGGCTGAATTACGGACGGCATCGTCTTCTGCATGCGGTCCGCTGGCTCTGGCCGATCCATGCGTTACATCATACGGTGGACCGGCTGCATGCGCTCAAAGGCGGCAACACGCATATTATTGAGGCCGCCTCCGGTGTGTTTATTGTCGCCGCGCCGCTGATCCTCATTGGCTGCCCAGGCGATATTTTTGTCTGGTATGGCGCTGTCAATATGGTGTTTCCGACGCACGCGAATATTCGTATGACGTTGCCGTCCTTTGTGCATTATCTCGTGGTCACCCCGGCGGTGCATTATCTGCATCACTCCAAAAACATGACATACGGCAATGGCAATTATGCGTCGGTGCTGCCGGTGTGGGATATTCTTTTTGGCACGTATTATCACCCCGATCATCATCACTATGACACCATTGGCGTGGAGGATGATCGCATGCCCAATCATTTGATGGGGCAATTGCTCTCGCCGTTTACGTGGTATCGTTTAAAAAAGCCGGAGGTGTGAATTCCCCCTTTCCACATCAAGATGGCGTGTTGTAGCGATCCATTGAACCTGCAGCTAGAAGCGGACATAATGGTATTTCCGCTATTCACTAAAAGCTGACATCCTAGCCAATCTGGTATAGACTTCTGCTTATAGCCATAAGCGGACATTCAATGAGCAAAATTAGCCCTAAAGTAATCGCCGCCATATCCCTTGTATGGATATCAACTACCAGTCTTGATGCGCTCGTTATCCAACATTTCTCACTCAGCGATGCCGCTACTTCCGACATCATTGCAACGGTTGAGATAACTTCTCGAACAGATGTAATCGTTGAAGGGAATGATGACGGTGAAATTTGCACGCACGTATACACTTATGAAACTAAAACAGTTCTTAAAGGTGATGCGACCGTTTCTGAATTTTCTTTGAGTGATGATACATTGCTGGAGATCGGTTCAAAAGTTTTGTTATTTTCAAACTATGTTTCTGACGCGCAAAATGGTGAAAACCTTACTAGTATTGAGGGCTTACTCAACGAGAATGATGTAGCGAGATATGCATGTGAAATGAAAGCTTCAAACTATTATGCAAGGCCAGAGTTCGTAATCTCTTTTGCTGAAGACGTGAGTGCTTCTCACGGAGGCGAATGGCTCAGGTCAGACACGTTTGAAAAACTATATCTTCTAAGAGCTTCAACTGAAAATACGTTCGCAGATAAGCGATTTTGGAGCACTTGGCTCAAAAAAAATAAGGATGGGTATATCGAGCCGTTTATGGTGTTGGAGGATGAGAACGGCTCTATAAGTTTTCAAGGCGAAGAGTTTTATGTTCCTTGGCTTGGGATCGAAGAGCGAATAAATGCGCGACTTCCCTAATTTCCGCTATGGGTCAGAACCTGACATCCAGCTCGGCTTGTGCTATATTTCGGTATTAGGCAAAAACAGATGTGGCTGAGGCTATAAGACAATCTGCACTTCAAATTAAAGAAGGTAAACTTTTGAAATCAATTTCAGAAATTATTGGCGTCTTGCTAGGTCCCGCTGGTGTTTACATTATTTTTTGGGCTTTTCTTGCTAGGGACTTTTGGTCATTTCTCACATTGGGCTTGTATGCCGTAACTTGTATTTTATTAATTTACTTTGAAAAAATTGGTAAGCAAGAGAATCAGGAATTTCGGGCTAAACATATAATCACAGCTTCCTTGCAGGGAATATTCGTAGCTGCTTTGCCAGCGATATTCTTATGGGCCCTTTTCATTCAGGACTATGTTTCAATGTCCACAGTAATGCTTGGGATGTTCTTGTTAATACCAGGCATACTAATACTTTGGCCAAGCATTAAGAAAATTATCAACCCAGAATAGACTAACCAATGTCCGCTTAGGGTCAGGAGCTGACATCTTGGTGGAAATAACCTATACTTCTGGAATTAGCCCAAAGCGGACATGAGTTGTATGCGTCGTAAGAATGAGAAAGATCAACTTGCGGAATTTGCGCTCTGCGTAATGTCCTTCATCCGTGATAAGATAGTCGAACAAGGTGACAACCCATCTTTCCTGGATGTGGAAATTGATTACGAGAAAGCATCTCTCTCAGGCGTGCGTATGGCAGCGCAAGACATGGTCGACTGGTGTCAAGATTTGACACACTCAGACATAAAAATACTTGACTTGAGACTAGCTCAATCTGGATTACCAACAATCACAAATATGCGAGATAAAGCATATAGGAGAGCTTTCAGTGTAATCTCAAATGGGTCCATCCGAAATGATGAAGATTACTACCTGCTAAACGAATATGCGTCTAATCTAGCCGATGGTAGCTTCTCGAATGATGATCGCCAGAAAATGGACGAATTGCTTGCAGATTACAAACCCACAAGTCCTTCATAACATAAGTCAATCATGTCCGCTTTGGGTCAGGGGAGACATCTGGGCCGAATTGAGCTATAGTTCCGACATTAGTCAAAAGCAGAATTTAATCAGAAACCGAATATTTGATTGGATGGTAAGTGAAAAAGCTGGCTTTATTTTCATTCTTGGTATCACTTCATTACTCCGCTCACGCATCCACCATTATTGAAGAACAGATTCTAACTCCCGCTTTAGCGGACGATCTTGGGTTTGACGTTGAAATACATGAGGATGATGGCGACGTCACTAGGGTTACAACGATAATTGAAGTAACTGGGCCTATGCAAATAGGTTCCAACTGCCGACCCTCAATTGCAGGGACGGGTATACTTGATCAAAAAGGTGACGATCCAATGGTTTTTGAAACCGTAATTGGAAAAGAGCAGCCGCCCATGATTCTGGCCTATCTGCGGAACGATAATGAGCTTGCTACAGGAAAAGAAATGATAGTGTTTATAGATTATCTTTGTTCCGATCCCCGAGACAACAGAAGATATACAATCCAAGTGTCAGATCGCGACGCATTCCGACGAGTTCAGTAGATCGGCGTGTCCGCTTTGGGTCATTAGCAGACCTGAAATGGTCTTCAAATTAGGGTGGTTTGACTTCCGCTTATCGCCAAAAGCGGATATGGATAGGGGTGGTGCTCTTCTCTACAGTGCAGGCGATACTGTCCACATCACATCGAGAAAGAAACGGTAACGCACCTGAAAACGTATAAACGCATGAAAATGTATAAACGCATGACTGGCACCACGCATCAATCAAGGCTTTGGACTCACCAATGACATCTTCCCGCAGCAAGACTCTAACAGACCGGCATGTGCTGATCACGGGCGCCGCGTCAGGCATCGGCCTCAGCCTGTTGCATGAGGCGGTGAAAGACGGCGCTGAGTGTGCCGTTATCGTCAAGGATCGTGCGGAAGCCGGTGTCGTTGCCAAACTGCTCCCGGCCGGCCGGATTCATATCGCTGATTTGCGCGATGTTGCGAACGTGGCGCGCGTGACGCGAGAGGCCATCGCCAGTTTGGATGGTCTCGTTGATGGGCTCGCCTGCTGTGCTGGCGTCTTCGAGCACCGCCGCGCGCTCGACACGGATTTACAGCAATGGCAG
>JANQLI010000364.1 GCA_028280675.1 Alphaproteobacteria bacterium | reverse complement strand
CACCGTAATGGATAAACTTCCAGCCCTCATCCGTTTTGCGGAACATGGCATTGGCTTTGAAATGCTCGCCCTTTGGGGCGCCGATCAGGGGTTTATATTGGAAATCGACATACCAGACAGCGGCGGCAAGATCGTCACCGATTTGGCTGACAAAAATGCGGTCCGGTGTGTACATCATGGCCGCAAGTTCGCGCTCGGTGCGAAACTCATAATGGGCATTCTCAATCTGCTGAAGACCCGCAGGTGCTTCCTCCGGAATGAATTTCTCCGGCACGGTTTGTTGCTTGGTGAAATACCCGTCGATCTCGTCCCAGCCGACAAGCCAATCCGGTTGGTGCACCAAAAGAAGATAAGGCGCCTCTTCGCCGCGATCCCACAGCTCGGGAATGGTGATCCACGCCTCGCGGGTCCACCGGTTGGCAAAGTCCGTGATTAACGCTTCCACATCTGCGATCACCGCAGGGTCTGCGACGCTTTTAAACGGCACTTTCGGATAGACATCGCCGGCATTGCCGACATAGCCCCAGCGTTCCTCACCGGGATAATATGTTATTGCCTCTTCCGCCCATGCGAGGGGTGACCACAGGAGTCCCGCCGACAGGATCATTGTATAGGCTCTTATCATCTTTCTTTCCCTCCCTTAATGTCTGGGAGTGAGTTTAGAGTGAGGCCTCGGCCGTGAAAAGCGGCAATCTTTGCGAATCCAAGGGTTGATGCGCAATAGTGCGCGGACAGCCTTTGGCAATGTGTCATCCGCAGGCTATGATGCGAGTCGATGACATGAAGAGGAGAGCGGCCATGTCCGCTGGCGCCGTTGAGCTCGCCATTGCACAACTCACCGCACAATTGGGCGAGAAAGTCGCGACGTCCGCCGCCATATGCGACGCGCATGGCCGGGACGAATCCTATCATGCGCTGGCTGCGCCGCGCGCCGTTGTCTTTGCGCACACAACCGAAGATGTCGTCGCAACGGTGAAGATGTGCAACCAATATGCTGTTCCGCTTATTCCCTTTGGCGGCGGCACCTCATTGGAGGGGCATGTGCAAGCCATCCACGGCGGAATTTCGCTTGATCTGACGCAGATGAACGCCATTGGCGCGGTGCATGAAAGTGATCTCGATTGTGTTGTCGAGCCTGGTGTGACGCGCAAGCAATTGAATGCCCATTTACGGGATACTGGCCTGTTTTTTCCTGTCGATCCAGGGGCGGACGCCTCGCTTGGCGGTATGTGCGCCACAGGGGCGTCCGGCACCAATGCGGTGCGTTATGGCACTATGCGCGAGAATGTCTTGGGACTGACAGTTGTGATGCCAAGCGGCGATGTGGTGACCACGGGCGGCCGCGCGCGCAAATCTTCTGCGGGATATGATCTCACCCGTTTGATGATTGGCTCGGAAGGCACGCTGGGGGTGATCACCGGCATTCGCTTGCGTCTTTATGGCATTCCGGAATCTGTCTCTTCGTGCGTGTGCGCCTTTGACACGTTGCAAGGCGCGATTGATGCGGTGACGCTGACCATCCAAATGGGGTTGCCGGTGGCGCGTATTGAAATTCTTGATGACCGCCAAATTGCAGCGTGTAACGCCTATTCGTAATTGGACTTGGACGAAAAACCGACCCTCTTTGTTGAGTTTCACGGCACAGAACAAAGCGTGGTCGATGATGTAGCGCGTTT
>JANQLI010000315.1 GCA_028280675.1 Alphaproteobacteria bacterium | reverse complement strand
GTGCGGATCCGGTGTCCGGTGCATTAACGATCGCATTGCGCACGCCGGATGGACTGACGTATCCGGAAGAAGCGCATTTCTATACTTGCGATCAAGATCTTTATCAATTTGAGGGTGAATTTCATCACGACGCAGAGCTGCGGTTTCACGCGGGCGACTATGTGTATCGTCCGCCAGGGACTGTTTATGGCAATAGCATAGGGTCTGAGGGAGGCATTATAATCGCGTTTCTCAACGCAAAGCCTGTGAGGTATCATTTTCAGGATCATCCCGAGCCTTGGGATGGCGAATACCTGGTTGATCGTCTCTGGAATGTAAGACCGGTTCAGCCGCTGCACATCCCAACGCATCATCTCGATTGGGTGGACAGTGATCTTCATCCGATGATTCACGTCAAAAAATTAAGAGGCGACCCTGGCAAGGTATCACAGCATTATGGGTCTTGTGAGCATTCACCCTGGGGCGCAGATTCTGCATTTATCATGCGGATTCAAGAAGGGTACACCGGTGAGATCCTGTTATGGGATGATATGATTCTCGAAGCTTTCGTCGTTGATGGCAGCGCTGACATCGCAGGCGTGCGATGCGAAAGGGGATCCTACACGTTTGGGCATCTCAAAGGGCGGTGTGAGGTGTCTACTGACCTTATTCTTTATGTCAGAGCCTTTGCGGAATCTTACGTTAATAAGATTTTGAAACAGGATATCTAATTTTTTGGAGTGATTGTTTAGATAGACTTTTATAGCTGCCTACTTTTTGGCCTTATTTTTATTTTTATCACTTCCTTTTGTCCCGTCTTCTCCAGTTTCAGCTTTTGCCTATACGCTGCTGCCAAACGAGATGTGATGGCCCTTGAGTTCAAAAACACGTCGTGCTAACGCGCAGAGAAGAACCGCTAAGTTGCATAGAGCAACCGCGACGAAGGGGGCTTCTGGCCCTAGCGCATCGAACAAACGTCCGCCAATAGCAGAGAGCGCCAAAATACCGAGTGCGCCAAACCATGCTTGAAGGCCAAAAACGGAGCCGCGAATCTGTTCCGGGGATTCCTCTGCTAACAGAACGGTTGACGCAAGTTGTGCGCTTGACAGACCCATGCCCATGCAAAACAGCGCGGGGATTGCAGAGGCACTTAAGATGTCACCGGTTGCGGCAATCCAACCATAGCCGATGGTCGAGATGCAAAATCCAAAGACAAGCAGTGTGAGTTTATCAATTTTGTCACCGATAAATCCAAATATGGGCGCCCATATGACGGCGGCAATCTGAGCAAGACCTGTAATCATACCTGCTCTTGCGATGGCTTCAGGTGCGGTTGCGCCTGTATCTGTCGCGGCTTGCACAACCCAAAGCGTCAGGAACAATGTTAAAATAGACATATCTGCACGGGCGGCAAATGCGCTCATATAAGAAAGCGCAATGCGCATGTTGCGGCCTGCTTTTAACCCGTCTGTGATGAGCTTGGTTGCAGACGGTTTGTCTTCATGGCTCATTGGCAGGCCTTTTTTCAGGCCAAACATGATTAAGGCGGCAACAAGGGCAATGGCAGCCGCAACCAAGTAGGCAAAACGCCCTGCCCAGACTTCGCTGGCGCCCTGCGCTACAAAGAGTTCGGGAAGTTGTGTCAGACCGACAAAAAACATCACCGACCCAAGCCCATTAAGAAGAAAGGCAACACCAGTCAGTTTCGCGCGTGAATCTTCATCTGTGTAATCTGCAATGACAGCCGCTAAAGACATCGTTGTGGCTGCAACGCCCATGGCAAAGACATGCCGCACCAAAGTCAGTGTTAAAATCGAGTTGGCAAATCCATACGCCGCATATGCAACAGCCAGTAAGGCAAAACCAAAGATGTACACCAGCCGCCGGCCAATACGATCGGATAAAGCGCCCCAAAAGCCGATCACGGCCAGCAGCATGATCTCTTGCCAGAATTGCAAATCCCCTGTGGCGCGCCCAAGTTCATCCTCAGATAAACCGAGATTGACGCGTAAGACATACGGTGTCAGCGCAATCAGATAGGTGAACATGCCAATGCTGATAAAAGCCGCGAAAAGATACACGAAGACGTGGCGCCGACTGACGCCGGGCGCCAGTGTGATTGGGCCTATTGTTTCTTTCGTCTCTGACATCAGGACTCACGCAGTAAACGCATGCCATTGAGCGTGACAATCAGCGTTGCGCCAACATCCGCAACCACGGCCATCCAAAGCGTCGAAAGACCAGGGATGGCTAAGCCTAAGAACGCAAGTTTGAGGCCCAAACTTAAAATGATGTTTTGTTTGACAATGGCGCGTGATTTTTTTGCGATCCGTAAAGCCAAGGGCACATGCGAGAGATTGACTTGCATCAGCACCACATCAGCCGTTTCGATGGCTTGCGCGGTGCCGCCGCCGCCCATAGCAATGCCGATGTCCGAACTGGCAAGAGAAGGAGCATCATTGATGCCGTCACCGACCATGGCGACAGCGCCTTCTGCGCCTTTCAGGCCTTCGATGGCGGTGAGTTTTTGATCCGGCAACAAACCTGCTTTCACAGCGTCAATGCCGGCCGTTTCATTGGCAACACGGAGGGCGGATTGCTCAGTGTCTCCTGTGAGCATGACTTTTTGAATGCGCGGTGACATATTGTCGAGTTCTTGCAAGGCATGGGCTGTTGCGTCACGGACCTGATCCTGCACGCCGACATAGCCAATAACGCGATTGTCTTTTGCGATAAACATAATCGTATTATCGTTTGCTTGTGATGCCAGGGCCTCTTCTTTGACTTGCTGCCAATCCACATCCTGAGACTCAAACATCGCGGCGTTGCCGACTGAAATGATTTCGCCACTGGTGAGAGTGCCATGAACGCCGCGTCCAGGCACGGCCGTCACATTTTGTGCCGGTTGAATATGGATACCAGGCAGCCGCTCCCGCGCTTCATCCAGGATGGCGGTTGCAAGGGGGTGTTCGGAATGACGCTCAACAGCCGCCGCGAGTTTCACCAAGTCATCGCATGATGCGCATTCGTTCTCCCGGCCCGTTTCATGGTCGCATGCTGCAGAACGGATCTCTGCGACTCTCGGCGCGCCATAGGTGAGTGTTCCCGTCTTGTCAAAGGCGATTGTCTTGACATCGGCCAAGCGATCAAGTTGCGCGCCGCCTTTCACAAGAACGCCTAAATGGGCGAGGCGGGTTAAACCACTGACCACGGTCACTGGAATGCTGATCACTAAAGCGCATGGGCAGGCAATAATCAGCAAGGTCAAGGCGCGATAGAGCCACCCCGGCGTTGCGCCTTCCACTGTGAGGAAAGGCTGTCCAAAAAAAACGACAGGAATAATCGCGACGCCAAGTGCAAGAACGACCACGGCAGGCGTGTACCAACGGGCAAAGCGGTCAATAAAGCGTTCTGCAGGGCTACGTTGCGATTGCGCTTGCTCAACCAAACGTGCAATACGCGCGATTGTGCCGTCACTGGCAGGCCGCGTGACCTTAATTTCGAGCGCCGCTTCGCCATTGACCGTTCCGGCCATAACTTCATCGCCAACCGTTTTGGTCACGGGAACGCTTTCGCCAGTGACAGGCGCTTGGTTGATAGAGGATATGCCTGAGATAATGTCGCCATCCACGGGGATGCGTTGTCCGGGGCGTACCAGGACACGATCAGCCACGTTGACCTGTTCGATGGGCAGGACAACCGCGTGGTCATGCGGTTCGTGTTCATGGTCACCATGCGCATGTTCAGAGCAAGATCCATGGTCATGATCTTGATGGTTATGGTGGTCATGAGTATGACTGTCGCCATGGTCGCGTAAATGGGCACGCAAAACTGTGGCTTCTTGCGGTTGCAAGGCGAGAAGACTGCGTAAGGAATCCCTTGCCCGCTCGGCGCTATAGGCCTCCAGTGCTTCACCGAGCATGAAGAGCAAAATCACAGTTATAGCCTCTCCTGTGGCGCCAATGGAAATCGCGCCAAAGGCCGCAACCGCCATCAGTAAATCAATGGTGAAACTGTGGGCGTGTAGCAGAGCACGTATGCCTTTCACGAAAACGGGCGCTCCTGCCACGATCACCCCAAGTGCGAAAAGAATATCAAGGATATTTACACCAAGTAGAGTTGCGTCGAAGGGGA
>JANQLI010000314.1 GCA_028280675.1 Alphaproteobacteria bacterium | reverse complement strand
GATGAAGAGAGCACCCAACTCTGGCGTTTTTATGGCGTTAATCGGTTGCCGGGGTTGGCGGTCCGGGGCGCAATGCAGGCCCTAATGTGATAAAGGGCGCCGGTTCTTTATACGAGCTCCACGGACGTCCCTCTTCGGGGATTTCAATCCAGCGGTGTTCCCCTTCTTCACAGAGTTGCACGACAGGAAAATAAAGCGTTTCTCCTTCTGTGCTCGGCATTTTCCCCATAAACGAGAAACGTTCCATATGAAGGTCGTTTAAACTTCCGCCAGTCCAGGTGATCTCGTCAACAATCTCGGTTAGAAGCAGGTCATTGATCTGGATCGGTTCGGGCAATGTTTTCATCGTCACTGATAAATCCCACCCGGCTTTGACTTCGGGGCGCGCATTAAAGACGCCGACCGGCATTTTGATTTTTACTGTGTTGGTTGCAGTGCCTGCGCAGCCATGGGGGATTGCAATCTCGACGATTTGCCATGAGCCCGCTGGGACATCTTTATTCACCATAAAGGCGTGGCTCCAGGCAGGTGTAGTGGCGGCGACAGTTAAGGCCAGTGCAGCTCCAGCGCTGATCAAACGTTTGTGAAGCATGGTTCTCCTCCTCAATCTTTCCTCTACTATGGCGGAAATTCGCATGTGGACGTAATACTTTCGCCCATATCGCCCACATATTGGGCTATGTATTTCACCAGGAGAAAGAAGGCATGCTGTTTTGCGCACTTTGACCCTCGCAATAGCTGTGGGTTTGGTGCAACTTTCTTTGGGTGTTATCAATCAGAAAATATAAAAAACAGGATACAGAGATGACAGAGACACAGACGCCGGTTTCAAGCGGTTTTGGCAAACGATCCACCGCTGAGGAGGTCACAACAGGGGTGGATCTTTCTGGAAAAGTCGCGGTGATCACCGGTGTAAATTCAGGTCTCGGATTTGAAACGATGCGCGTGCTCGCTTTGCGCGGGGCGCATGTGATCGGCACGGCGCGGACAATGGAAAAAGCGCGTGCTGCGTGCGAGTCCGTCACAGGAAAAACCACGCCTCTGGCTTGCGAACTCACAGATTTTGAGTCGATTAAAGCGTGTACGGATGAAATTCGCGCCATGGGCATGCCGATTGATATGCTGATATGTAATGCAGGGATTATGGCGGTACCCGAACTGGAACAGGTTCAGGGACTTGAAAAGCACTTTGTCACGAATCATCTCAGTCATTTTCTTTTCACCTTACGCTTGCTCGATCAAATAAAAGCCGCGCCCGCCGCGCGCATTGTGGTGTTAAGTTCCTCGGGGCACAAAATGGCGCCAGAGGCGGGCATTGAGTTTGATAACTTATCCGGGGAACGTGACTATAAATCCTTCAAAGCCTACGGGCAGTCCAAACTGGCGAATGGTCTGTTTGCGAAAGAATTGGCGCGGCGCTTAAAAGACACCGCTGTCACAGCGCATGCTTTAAACCCAGGGGCTGTGGCGACCAACCTCACCCGGCAAATGGCGCAATGGAAAGTGGCTATTGCCACCTTCATCGGTAAGCTCTTCCTCAAAACCCCAGAACAGGGGGCGGCCACCATTTGTTATGTGGCGACCAGTCCGGACTTGAAGAATGTGACGGGACTTTATTTTGTGGATTGCAATCCCGCCGAGCCAAGCGCGCACATGAAGGATGATGCTTTGGCCGCGCGCCTTTGGCAGGTCTCCGAAGACCTGGTGAAAGATTATATCTAAATCCCCTCAATACCGTCCATTTCTAGGACAGGCTAGTGATTTTTCATTCGCGTGACCTGTTGAAAATCGCTACTCTCTCGGAAAATCACAGTCTGAGAGGGTCTCTATGTCACACATTTTATTGAACCGCCGTCATGCGCTGCAAGGTGCGTCTGCTCTTGCTCTGGCGTCTATGCTGCCAAAAGGCGCGCGGGCGCAAAATCAATCCGACGTGCTGATTATAGGGGCGGGCCTTTCGGGCCTCAATGCCGCGCTTTTACTGGAAGAGGCAGGTCTCAATGTGACTGTGATCGAAGGGCGGGATCGCATCGGCGGGCGGATGGAGACCGTTGATATTGGTGACACCTATGCAGAAGCTGGCGGCAACGGCATGGGAGACGGCTATGCCCGCATGATTGATGTCGCGGACCGGCTGGGGATTGAGCTGATCAATTATATCCCGCGGATGATGTCAGATCTGATGAGCGGGAAAGTCGTCATTGGCGATCAAGTTTTGACGCGGGAGCAGTGGGCGGAATCGGATTTAAATCCGTTTACGGATGAGTATAAGAATCTTCTGCCTGTAGAATATGCGACAAAAGTGATTGCCGATAACAATCCTCTGTCTGCAGCGGAAGAGTGGATTGAGCCCCAGTCCGCCCAATATGATATTTCCGTCCATGAATTTCTCAAACTGCAAGGGGCGACGGATGAAATGATCCGTTTGTCTTACACGGAAAATTGCAGCTTTGGCACGTCCGCGCATGACATTTCAGCATTGATGATGTTTTTTGTGGATAAATTCACGGCTCTGCAGCGCGAGATTGGCAGTCGTCAATTGGTCACGAAAGACGGCAACCAGCGCTTTACTGAAGCGATGGCGGCAGCGTTGCAAAACGAAGTGCATCTCAACAAATATGTCGAAGGGATTCGCGACAATGGCAATGACATTGAAGTTATTTGTCAGGATGGCAGCAACTATCGCGCAAACTATGTCATCAACTCGATTCCCATGCCTGTCCTTAATCATGTGCGCATGGACCCGATTCTCACAGGCAAGCAAGCGAAGGCGATGCAAACCTTGCGCGGTCAAGCAATCAGTCAGGTGCATGCTGTGCCGACGGCGCCCTTCTGGGAAGAGGATGGCCTTGGCACCATGATGTGGAGTACCAATATGGGCGGTAATGTGGTGCCGACGCGCTTTGCCGATGATCCAAATGTCATCACCAGCTTCACTATCTGGGCGCGCGGCTTTAAGGCGCGTTATTTGGATCGCCTCGGGGCTGAGGGGGCGAAAGCCTATGCGATTGCGGAGTTCGAAAAAACGCGTCCTGCCGCCAAAGGTAAAATCAAAGCGATGAACTTTAAATCCTGGGAGCTCGATCCATTTGCTGGGGGCGATTGGGCGGTATGGGCGCCGGGTCAAGTGACCGATCTGATGGCCGACATCGCCAAGCCGCATGGCCGCATGCACTTCTGTGGAGAACATACCGCGCAAGCCAATCGTGGTATGGAAGGGGCGATGGAATCGGGTGAACGGGCTGCGATTGAAATTCTGGAAAAGATCTAGTGTGTAGTTGAATGTAAGTGGCTGGGTGGGATTTAAACAATCCCACCAACACTTCGAATAACGATAATGACCGCGATGGCCACAATGGTCATATTCACAATATTATCGAACATGGTGTGTTCCTTTTGGGGTTAAGCGAACGCGGCCGGTATCGCGGCTTGGCGTTGCAATTCCATGACGCCTCCGTGAACAGTCCATGTAAAGTGGTTAAAATGCGCGCTATTCGCACGTATAGAGATACCGTTCTTTGGCTGGGCGAAAGCTTTCTCTTCACAGCGTGAATAAAGCAAGGCACGCTCATGAAACATGTTCGTTCTTGGTGAAGAGGTTGCACATGCCCATTACGTTTCGAGTGAATGGTGTCGCGCGGACCCTTGATATTGAGGGAGACACACCCTTGCTCTGGGTGTTGCGTGATGAACTTGGCCTCACCGGGACGAAATTCGGATGCGGTGTCGCCGCTTGCGGGGCGTGTACGGTGCATGTCGATGGCTCGGCTGTGCGTTCTTGTGCATATCCAGTGGAAGCGGTTGCAGGCGCAGAGGTGCGCACCATTGAAGGTCTCGCGAATGGCGATACATTGCACCGCGTACAACAGGCCTGGATCGATCATCAGGTGCCGCAATGCGGTTATTGCCAATCGGGGATGATTATGGCGGTTGTGGATTTACTGGACACGGTGCCAAATCCCACGGACGAAGACATCGATTTTGCCATCACCAATATTTGCCGGTGCGGCACGTATTCTCGCATTCGCAAAGCGATCCATGCAGCCGCCAAAGCTGGGGAGGATGCGTGATGGGGACAGCCCTGCAAATCACAAAGCGTGCCTTCATGATTGGTGGTGTGGCGGTCGGCGGCGGTATGGTCGTGGGCTATGCGTACTTGCGCGATAAGCCTGGCACGGCTGGTTTTGAAGACTGGGGACAAAAAGCTGAGGCCCTCAATGCCTGGGTCAAGATCACCCCTGCGAATGAGGTTGTGATTGCTGTGCCCCATGCGGAGATGGGGCAAGGGGTGTACACCGCCATTCCGATGTTGATCTGTGAAGAACTCGAAGTGGATCTTGACTCCGTGCGTGTCGAGCATCCCGATCTTGATGGGAAGTATATCAACGAATATCCGATCAAACATGAAGTGGGTTTGGAGAGCGGTCCCATTTTATGGGTGATCATGCGGATTATCGCCAAGATGCCGATGATCGCAACAGGCGGCAGCTCAACAATTCGCGGCCGTTATGATGACGCCCGCCGTATCGGTGCGGCGACACGCGAAATGCTCATTGCCGAAGCGGCCGATCGGTGGGGTGTGGCGCCATCGGAATGTTATGCGCGCAAAGGCCAGGTGCATCTCCGCGGGCAGGATTATATGTTCACCTATGGGGAGCTTGCTGAAGCAGCAGCCTTACGGGACATGCCCAGCGACATTCCCTTGAAAGAGAAAAAAAACTTTCACACCGTTGGCACACCGCAAAGGCGGCTCGACATACCGGCGAAGGTGAAAGGTGAAGCAACCTTCGGCATTGATGTCGTGTTACCTGGCATGCTGTATGCGGTGCCGCGTTTCTGCCCTCATCATGGCGGGACGGTGGCCGCATACAATATCGCTTCTGTGGAAACCATGCCGGGCTTTAAAGCTGTGGTGCCGATCACGGACGGGGTTGCGGTTGTTGCCACATCGACATGGCGCGCGATGAAAATCGCAAACGCTTTGGATATTACCTTTGACCCTGGTGACGGTGCGGGTGTGACCCATGACACGGTTGCAGCGGATTTGCGCCAAGCGCTGACCGGCGACACCATTTTCACCGCCGAAGAAGACGGCGATGTCGCCGCAACATTCGCGGCCTCGGATGACGTGTTCGAAGCCTCTTACGACCTTCCCTATTTGGCCCATACTTGTATGGAGCCAATGAATGCAACTGTTCGCGTGCAAGGGGATCAGGCGGAAGTGTGGTCTGGCAGTCAGTCGCCAACCCTTGCCGCCAATGGGGTTGAGCAAGGCACGGGGATTTCAACAAGTAACGTCACCACCTACAATACGTTTTTAGGAGGTGGCTTTGGCCGCCGGGCAGAGCAGGATTTTGTCAGAGCTGCTGCTGAAGTTGCCAAAGCCTTTGAGGGCACACCGATTAAAATGACATGGCCACGGGAAGAAGATGTGCGCCGGGATATTTTCCGCCCGGCTGCCGCTGCCACATTCAAAGCCACCCTTGACGAACAAGGGGGCGTATCGGCGCTGCATGCGCGTGTCGCTTTACAATCAGTGATGGCGGGTGTCGGTGAGCGCTTCGGTCTCGCCATGGCGTCACCTGAAACCGATAAAACCATGGAAGATGGGCTGAAGTTTTCGCCATATCACTTTGCATCGCGCCTTATCGATAAAGCGCCTTATGACAATCCCATCTTAATTGGCAATTGGCGCAGTGTCGGCCATTCGCACAATGCGTTTTTCATGGAAAGCTTTATCGATGAACTTGCGCATCATAGCGGGCAAGACCCGTTTGCGTTTCGCGCCAAGCTTTTGCAAAACGCCCCGCGGCAAAAGAATGTGCTTGCCCATGTCGCCAGGATCGCGAATTGGGAGTCCCCGATTGGCGCCGGGCGGGGGCGCGGCATCGCTTTGCACACATCTTTTGAATCAACCGTTGGTGAAGTGGCCGAGGTATCCGTTGCCGCGGATGGTTCGTTCACTGTTGATCGTGTGTATTGTGTGATTGATTGCGGGCCGGTGGTCAACCCCGACACCGTGAAAGCGCAAATGGAAAGCGGCATTGTGTACGGTCTCACCGCGGCGCTTTATGGCGAAGTGACGTTCGAAGATGGCGCGGCGCAACAATCCAACTTCACCGATTACGAAGCGCTGCGTCTTTATGAAACGCCGGAGATGATTGTGGAGATTGTCGAAAGTGACGATCGCATCGGCGGCGTTGGCGAACCAAGCACCCCACCGATTGCGCCCGCTGTGACCAATGCGATTTTTAACGCTGTCGGCATACGCGTGCGCACATTGCCCTTGATGAATGTGAATTTACGGATCGCTTAATCCGCATAGGCGACAGGCAAAGCGGTCGTGGTTTTGATGCATTCCATGGCAAAGCTGGATGAAGCGTCTTGCAGATCAGCGAGGGCAATGAGGCGCTTATAGACATCATCATAAGCGGCGATATCCGGCACGACAATGCGCAAGAGATAATCGGTCTCGCCGCTCATGCGGTAAAACTCGACCACTTCGGGAAAATCTTTCACCGCATTGGCAAAGGTGTCGAGCCATTCCGGATTATGCTGACTGGTTTTGATCGACACAAATACCGTGGTGCCCACATTGAGTTTTGCCGGATCAAGCAACGCCACGCGCTTTTTAATCACGCCTTGGGCCTCAAGATTTTGGATGCGCCGCCAGCACGGCGTCGTCGAGAGGCCGACATCCTCAGCAATATCGGCAATCGCCCGGGTGGCGTCTTCCTGTAGAATGCGCAGAATTTTGCGGTCAATCTGATCCATAGATGGACATTCCTAATTGATACATCAATTTAGGAAAATCTACCTGAATTTATAGAAAAGGCAAATTATCAGACCAATTTTAGCCTTTCAGATAAGACGCAACCGCAGCAGCCCAGGCGTCCGGCTGTTCATCGACAATGTCGTGGGTGCCGCCGTCCATCTCGACATAATCGAAATGCGGGCACAGCTCATGGGCGCGTTGGGCAAGATGCGCGATGCCATCGCCGCTATTGATCAGGATGAGATTGGGTTGCGTGAGTTTCTGCATCGCGGCGCCATGATCGTAATCAAACACCGCATTATGGGCGTACCAGCCATAAATACCGGCGCGCACCGATTCGCAGACTTGGCGGGTCATCGATTCAAGATTGGTCCACCCTGGCGTGACGGCTGTGCGCGTCGCCCAAGAGGTTGTAAAGTGCGAGCCGTCTTCTTGCATGGCCCAGGCTTTTTCGTTGGCCACCGCATTGTCGATAAAGAATTGCCGCTCCTCTTCTGTCACCGGCACAGGGCCGTTTTGGATCACTTTGTCCACCTGATCCGGCCAGGTCAGCGCCATCTCTGTTACAATCACCGCACCGGTGTGATGGCCAAGCAGATTGGTTGTGTTGAGGCCGAAATGATCCATCAAGGCCGGGAAGATGGAGGCGTAACCGGCAATGTCCGGCGGTGAGGCGGGGCGGTCCGACATGCCGTAACCGGGAATGT
>JANQLI010000249.1 GCA_028280675.1 Alphaproteobacteria bacterium | reverse complement strand
CCCTTGGGCGATGCTCGTTGGTGTTGATCTTGGCACAGGGGACATCAAGTGGAAAGAGCCTCTGGGGCTTATCGATAAACTGGCGCCCATTCCTGTGCCCTTCCGTTGGGGCACGCCTTTTGCGGGTGGGCCGATGTCCACAGCCGGTGGCGTGACCTTTATCGGCGCGTCGTCCGACGAACGTTTTCGGGCTTATGATACCAACACAGGTGATCTTCTCTGGGAAGTCACGGGGCCAAGCTCATTCCAGGCGAATCCAATGACTTATATGGTCGATGGCGTGCAATATGTTGTTATTGCGTCGGGAGGACATCCTTGGATGTATCCGCAAAATAAGAGTGATCATTTGATGGCGTATCGGCTTCCTAAGACATAAGGGCTTCCTTGCGTAGGTATGCCATATTTTCTAGTCTCTGGCGTTTATCAAGGGGTGTCTGCACACTGAATCCAAAGGAACGCATATGTCAGATTTGCCCGTGCCCCAAGGGGTCAGCTTGAACATTTTTCAAAACCAACCCAAAGGGCTGAAGCTGCTTTTTGCGACCGAAGCCTGGGAAAGGTTCAGCTATTACGGCATGCGGGTGATCATGGTGCTGTTTCTCACAGCCGCCACGCAGAATGCCGGTTTTGGTTGGTCTGGCGGGCGCGCCCTCAGCATCTATGCGATTTACACGGGCTTTGTTTACTTTTCACCCGCCATCGGTGGGTACTTAGCTGATCGTTGGTTGGGGTATCGCAAGGCAACATTTCTGGGTGGGGCAACCATGGCCTTGGGCCATTTTATTATGGCCGGCCCTGCAGTGATTCCATGGGCCTTTGAGCAAGCTTCCGGGTTGCCTGTCGAAGCCATTTTGATCGCAAGCGGTCTCGAAATGGGCAATTGGTCCATGACACCCGAAATGTCTGGCGCCATACGTACCGCACTCGTCAGCACGGCTGGCGCAGCGGACGCGTCCGCCGCAGCCCTGAGCACTTTAGAATGGGCCTATCTTTTAAAAGGGTGGAGTTTTTATCTCGCGATCACCTTGCTCATCATTGGCAATGGTTTGTTTAAACCGAACATGTCAACAATTGTTGGTGAGTTATACGAACCGGGAGATCAGCGGAAGGACAGTGCCTATACGATTTTCTATATGGGCATCAATATTGGCGCGTTTTTCGGCATGCTCATCGTTGGCGGTGTGGGGGAAACCTGGGGCTGGCATTACGGTTTCAGCATTGCAGGCTTTGGGATGATTCTTGGCTTGCTGATATTTATGTATTATGCGGATCGTCTTCTTGGCGAGATCGGTAAGGAACCGCGGCATATTTATGATGCCGTCGAGGCCGTCTCGCAGAAGCTGACCTCTCAGGACGTCAATCACATCAAAGCCATATGTGTGTTTGCCATTTTTTCGGCTGTCTTCTTTATCGGGTTTGAGCAGGCGGGCGGCTTATTTAATCTCTATGCATATGAATATGTCGATCGCTCGTTTTTCGCTTGGGAAATTCCCGCGTCCTGGTTTGGCTCGCTCAATCCGATGTTCATTTTTATTTTTGCTCCCTTTGTGGCGGCGATGTGGATTCGGCGTGATGCCACCGGGCGGCATGTGACAACGCCATACAAATTTGCTCTTGGCCTTTTTCTTATGGCGCTCGGTTTCCTCTGCATGGTGGCGTCCGCATTGGATCTGCAATTATCGGCCGATGGCAAAAGCCATATGATATGGCTCGTGGGAGCTTATTTTTTCCATACAATGGGCGAACTCTGTATTAGTCCCGTTGGGCTTTCGATGGTCAATCAGCTTGCACCAGCACGCTATGCGGCGATGGCGATGGGATTCTGGTTGTTCGCGATCGGCATTGCAAATTGGATTGCGGGACAGATTGGCGCCTTGTCTGAGACGTTCTCAGAAATGACAATCTTTATGGGTCTGGCTGTCTTGTGTGTTGTGGCGGCAGGTCTGCTTGCTCTGTTGAACGGCAAAATGATGTCATGGATGGCGCCTACAGCAGCGTCCACGGGAACGAAATAATCATCGCAGCGCCTAAGATCGTGCCATAAATTGTGCTCTATCATCTCACGGCCATTAATGGCAGTATAGCGCAACCATTGGGGAATGGGTGTGGGGAGTGATGTGATGAATCTCTTTCGTAAATTCTTTTCATCAAGCTCGACATTGGTGTCGGGTCTGGCGTTGATTGCATTGACCGCGCGCTGGCAGGTGATCGAGTGGGACAATATTTTATCGCTTGCAGCGGAGTATTACCGCTTTGTTGTGGGGCAAGCCTTTGAACAGGGCGTCAATATGATCGCGCTGTTTGTCAAAGACTTTTCTCTGACCGTGCCGGATACGGTGCAAGACTTGTTTGTTGTTTATGTGCTGTTTGGCAATGCGACGCGCCTTGATGAACGCGGCATTGACGAGGCCAAGGGCAAGCCGAACTTTTTTAAAGAGGTGTTTTTTTATGCCCTCTTCTGGCCAATCCTGCTGGTCAGAGACATTGCCCAAGGGGACTGGCGTGATATTTTCAGAGTGATGAAGTACGCCGTTTTTCACGCGATCTTTTTTATTGGCGCATTGATTTATCAGTTGGTCCTCTAACGCCGCTTATTCACCCCTTCGCATTTTTCTTGGGTGCGCAACCAGCCAAGCCCCAGCATGCCCATAAGCACAGGCATCATGGTGCTAAGGTCCAATTGCGGGAGATTGCTTAAATCGCGCCCAATCATGGTCGCGAGAAACATGAGAAAGGGCTGCGCAATAAAACTATATGCAAAAGCAAGCGCGCACACCCACCCCACGCAAGGCCGCCACCCCGCCACAAACAGGCTTTCGTGTTTCGCTTCGGTCATATTAACGGCGAGTTGCGCGAGGTCGCCATTTTGCTCAAGCTTCTGAAGTTCAAGCAAGGCTTTTTGCTGATCCGCTGGATCTGGCCAAACACGCTTGATGAGGGATTCGCCAAGCGAAAAAAGTTGTCCAGTGAGTAATGATTGAATCACAGTTTAATCCTCTAATGCGATGAGCTCAAAATGCGGAGCATCATGAAAGCTTTGATCGGTGTTGCGCCAATTGCCGTTCCAGTCTTGCCCTGTACGCAAGCGCCATCCTTGTGCGGTCAGGTCAATGCGGGCGGCAGCGGCATACATCACGCCGCACATGACATGAAACGCAAACGTGTTCGCCCAATCGAGCGGCAGGGGAATGATGTCTACTGCGCGTGATGGCATGCTATTATGCTTTGAGTGCGGCCAGCGCAATTGCGACCGCCCTGCACGGAAAAGGGCCGTCTGTGTATTCTCATCACGATGCCCTTCAAGAATACGCAGATCAAATGGTGACAGGAGAAGCGCCTGATGTAAGACTTGCTGAAGCGCAGGATGACAGCTTTCCAGTTCCGTTTGTGATGCTTGGGACCAGGTCCACATCTGCTGCTACGCTCCTCGTGTGTCGTCGGGTGAGGCAGTCTATGCGCCTTTCAGGCAGTGCGGATTGAATTTTACGCCTTGATATGAGGCGGGCGGATAGCGTGGGCCAAAGAGTGGCGATAAGGCGCTTTCCTATGGACAAGAGGGGTTTGCTGATTATGATCGCCCCCAATCACACATATAGCAGCGCCAAGGAGTGATGAAATGGCCAATATTGAGCATCCCGATCAGATTTTCACCGTCCCTCAGTTTAACGAATGGGCCAAGTCCAATGACGTGCCGATTGACATCAAGGCAGTGGAAAACAAAGTCCAAGCGACCAATGGCCTCTATTCAGCGCCGGTGTTCGATATTTATGAGAAAGGCGAGCTGATGGCGGCGAATTGCACGTCAGAGGCCTATGCCGTGAATTATGCGGTTGATCGTGTCAAAAACATCCGCGAAACCAAGAAATATTGCGTCGATTGGCGGGAATAAAGCCGTTTTGGGGGGCTGACCCCAAACAATGAAGTCACAACCGAGACATGATAGAAGGCAGGAGAGAGATCTCTTGCCTTTTGTTATATGTTTACACTGTTTTTATAAATGACTGTTTATTCATTATTTGAGGGGATTGAGCCATGACCAGCGATATTGAGATCGCCCGCGCGGCCAGTATGCGCCCTATTTCAGAGGTGGCCGGTAAACTCGGCATTCCTGCTGAGGCTCTTCTGCAATATGGTCCCCACAAGGGCAAAGTGTCGTTGGCGTTCATCGATGGGCTCAAGGATCGGTCAGATGGCAAACTGATCCTGATCACGGCCATTTCCCCAACCCCAGCCGGGGAAGGGAAAACCACGACCACCGTTGGCCTTGGAGATGGGCTCAATCGTATCGGCAAGACAGCGGCGATTTGTATTCGCGAACCCTCCCTCGGGCCGTGCTTTGGCATGAAAGGCGGGGCTGCGGGCGGCGGTTATGCGCAAGTGGTTCCCATGGAAGATATTAATCTTCACTTTACAGGTGATTTTCATGCCATCGGTGTGGCGCACAATCTGTTGAGTGCGCTGATCGACAATCATATTTATTGGGGCAATGGGCAGGGTCTTGATAATCGACGTGTGACATGGCGGCGTGTTGTGGATATGAACGACCGCGCGTTGCGCCACATTACGACATCTCTGGGCGGTGTCGCCAACGGATTTCCCCGTGAAGACGGGTTTGACATTGTTGTCGCGTCTGAAGTGATGGCGATATTCTGCTTGTCGGAAAACGTGGCGGATTTAACTGAACGCCTCAGCCGGATTGTGGTCGGCTATACACGCGATAAAAAGCCGGTGACGGCGGGCGATCTCAACGCGCATGGCGCGATGGCGGTCTTGCTTAAAGACGCACTGGCGCCAAATCTTGTGCAAACACTGGAAAATAATCCCGCTTTTATTCATGGCGGACCGTTCGCCAATATTGCCCATGGCTGTAATTCCGTGATCGCAACCAAAACCGCATTGAAGTTGGCCGATTATGTTGTCACAGAAGCTGGTTTTGGGGCCGACTTAGGCGCTGAGAAATTCTTTAACATCAAATGCCGTAAGGCGGGATTGAAACCAGATGCTGCTGTGATCGTCGCAACGGTTCGGGCGCTTAAAATGCATGGTGGCATTGATAAAGCGGACCTCTCTGCCGAAAACGTGGATGCGGTGCGCAAAGGCGCAGCCAACCTCAAACGTCACATCCGGAACGTCAAATCTTTCGGTGTCCCGGCAGTTGTCGCCATCAACCGTTTTGTCAGCGACACAGACGCAGAAGTGCGTGTGATCAAAGAAGCAACGGAATCGCTCGGTGAGCAGGCGATCGTTTGCACGCATTGGCGTGATGGGGCCGCCGGAACAGAGGACCTCGCCCATCATATTGTTGAATTGACGAAGGGAACACAGTCTCAATTCGCGCCGCTATACGATGATGAACTGGCCCTCTGGGAGAAAATCCGTACAGTCGCAACCCGCATCTACGGCGCAGATGACATCCAGGCCGACAAAAAGGTGCGCAATCAGATCAAAGACTTGCAAGAGACAGGCTATGGCCATTTACCTGTGTGTATGGCGAAAACGCAATATTCCTTTTCCACGGACCCTAATCTGAAAGGAGCGCCTTCGCATCATAACGTGACGATCCGTGAAGTGCGTTTATCGGCAGGTGCAGACTTTTTGGTCGTCATCTGCGGCGACATCATGACGATGCCGGGCCTGCCGCGCAAACCGGCTGCGAATAACATTCGTCTTGATGAGCACGGGCGTGTGCAAGGTCTCTTTTAAGGCTGCGCTTTGACCTGATCAAAGATATGGGTGAGGCCTTCGCGATAGCTTGGAAATTGCCAGGCAATGCCAAGATCCTGTTTGATATGTTCCGCGCTGACCCGTCGGCTTTCTTCGTAATGCACGCGCACCATCTCAGGTAAGGTTGCGGGATCATAAGGCACTGGATCGGGAGGGTCTAAACCGAGCAGGCGATATGCATAAGCCGTCACATCCTGCGGCGGCGCCGGTTCATCATCTGAGAGATTATAAAGCGCCCCCGGTTTCGGATTTTGCATGGAGGCGAGCAAGGCCATGATCACATCATCGATGTGGATGCGACAGCAATAAAGTCCTTTTTTGATAATCAAAGGGGCCGGATGTTCCTGTATTCTTTCAAGAGGATTGCGTTCCGAGCCATAGACACCTGACATCCGAAAGATATGAACGGGATAGGCAAATGTGGAATGAAGTGACCGCCAATCCGCTTCAATAAAAGCTTGTGCTTTGGCTTCGGTATGTAAAGGGGCTAATGGTGTGTTCTCTGAGACGATGTCGCCTTGGGCGTTACCGTACACACCTACCGTGGATAGATACCCAAGCCACTGGAGTGTTGGTTTCAATGGTGCATTGAGTAAGAGGGGAAACACTGGGTCTCGGCCGTCCGAAAGTGGGGGAATGGTGCTGAAAATATGCGTCGCCCGTGTAAGACTTTCTCGCACATCGCCGGTTTTATCTGTGTCCTCGAATGGAAGAGCGTGAATTCCTCTTTCTTGAAAATGTGCCGCGCGTTCGGGTATGCGTGTTGTGCCGCTTACCCGCCATCCATGCTTTTGCGCAGTGAGCGCGAGAATAGCACCAACATACCCAAGACCGAAACAAAAGAGATGAGGGATCATAAGATATTGTCCCCTGAGTTGGAAGTGTTGGCGTGACTTTTCTGCCGCATTATGCGTGCATACATTTCTTGCGATGTGACGGCGCGCTCGTCTGTCCACTCAGTTGGCGGGGTGAGAAAGTCACTGTCGTGTTTTTCAACATGATCAAGAAAAAAACGAGGGAAACCGTCTATTCCATCCATAAGTTTCCAAGCGTGACTACGATAGAAAAGACGCCGGGAATCAGTTCCCATCAGCATCCATGGCAAGAAACGGCCTATTCGAGTCAGGACCATGGTGTAGGACGCACTCAGGCAGTGATGGTTTTGTAAATCAGAGAGCGACGTGAAGAACGTCATATGTTCATTGGCGTTAATCGTCTCGCCCGACCAAGCTTCAGGAAACTCATCGCGATTTATTGGGTTGGGGTATTTCATCATGGCGTCCAAAGTGACTGTGGCAATGTCACCATGAAAGGCCCACGGAAGAACCATAGGAGAGGGGGCGCCGTCTTGTTTCTTATGCATGACCTCCGCGTTCATCTCATCTTCAGTTGTGTGATGGTCGCCGAGACGTACGGATGGGGCAGAGTCTGTCCAATGCACATTCATAAGATGATTTCTGACCGGTAAAATCTCACATTCTCTTTGGTTATATGTATTGAACCAAGACTCGATGATGTTTCCCGAATGTAATTCTGTATAATAGCAGAGCTCTTTCCCAAGCTGGTGCATGGTCCCGTTTTCTAAAGGATGAAGGCGATTGACACTGAGTCCGACTATGCCAAGGATGGGGATGAGCTTTTCGATTGGATCCCAGACAAAAATAGTGCCGCTCAAGTATGCATATGATATCTCGCCGCCATGGTGGCCGAGCATTTTTGTCGTGGCGTAGATATTATCGGTGGGGTCGTCGAAGTTGAGATATCGGACGTATTGCATCGTCTCGTGACCTTCCTACATTTTATTATTGGTGAGTGTTTGGGCGGACCAATTGCGGTCTGATTGGAATACCCTCGTATCGAAAATATAGGCTGAGATTAAACAGCGTGGATATTTCGTGGGGAATTCGATGTGTCCAGTATTAGACTGCTACACATCCCGATAAGGATTAAGAAAGGTCGAGCCAATGAATTAATGACGGTTTCCAGTTTACCTGACTGGATAAGTCTGGGCTTATTTAAGCAGGCCTTTTGATTGAGCAGCTACGCGGTAGGACCGGCTCACAGGGATAACAAGGTCGTTTTCCAAACGCAATGTGAGTCTTTGTCCATCTTTTGTAGAGGATTGGACAGCGTCTTTCGAGACCCACCATGAGCGATGTACGCGTAATCCATGGGCATTATCAAGAGCGTTAATTACATCAGAGAAACGGCGTCGCTCTAAAGTTTTGCCGCGTTTCGTATATACTTGCACGTAGTGATCTTCAGCCTCGATAGCCAGTATGCCTTGGGCTAAATAGGGAGCGAGCCAGGTTGGTGTTGTGACAGTTGTCGCATCTGATTTTGAGGAAGATACGAGAGTATAGCCAAATCGGCGGATGCCAAATTTTCGCACAGCTGTGACATTCATAAGTGTCCAAAGGGCAATAAATACACCGGTATCAAGTGGAAGACGCAAAATATATGATGGAAATGCTTTTTGTTCGGGTTTGATTTCGATGCCCAGCGTACCTTCGGATATCCAAATCAAATAAGGCTTCAGATAAATGCCACTGATCAAAGCCCCCAAAATTGTCATCATCCATAACGGGAGGTTCCATGTCTTCAGTAATTTGGCGAGCAATTGTGTTGAGGCTTCATACGTTGCCCACGTTGGTATAAAAATCAATGTCCATGCCAAAATCGCGTAAGCTTGATGCATGTCGTTAGGCAGAGCAGATCGCAATAAACCAAAGCAAAAGGAAATGCCCAAAGGAACATACAGATAGAGCGTTAACGCTTGACGCGTTGTCATGCCATCTGGCCACTGTGGTGGTTGGCCAAACATTCTATTTGTGACGTCAGACATGCTTCCCTGGTCCCGAACCCATAGCTGTATTGGTGATTGTTAACCACCTGATCAACTATGCGATGATTCTCTTGAGAATAAATCAGGAGTTGCACAACAGCAAGACGCGAATAAGTTTAGCGTCTTTTTTTTCAACGTCAGTGACACTCGCGACATATTCGTTGAATCTGCAACGATATTAACAAGCATAGAGAGTAAATTAAAGACATGTTGTGTCTACTAAGACAACGGCATGTTGACGCATAGGCGGGCTCGCTTTACCTCCAGCCGCGGCTTCCCTGGTCACGTCGTAGGTCTGGGGCTTCACTGTCCCTGAGCGAGCCCGTCTCCTCTTCATTTTAAGCGCATTGATTTAGTTGAGAGTATCAATGAACTGAGCAATGTCGTTTGGTTCGATTTCGCCGGGCACGCACAAAACATGTGCATGACAGTGTGTGCAATCGGATGACCCCAATCCCTTTACGGGAGCTTTTAAGTTAAACGCCTTACTCAATGAGACCGTGAGGTTACATTCCGATCCGTGAGGTGCTGCAAAGGCGCGCGTCGTTTCGGCTCGCGTCGTTAACCAGTCCACATGCCAGTGGCGTGTCTTGTCCCGTTTCAAATGCCGCGCGCAGCGCGCGCGAATGCCGCCAGGTCCATGCGCACTGCCGAGGTAAAGATAGTGTCCCGGCTGCAGGACTGTGTCGCCAAAACGCGGTGGAAGCGCTGTTGATTCCGCAAGCGTGATCCACAATATGTAGGCGCCCTTGCAGGTGGGCAGGTCGCTTGCGTGGTCTATCCAACCGTGTGTCATGGGATAGATGTAACGCGAGACTATTTGAGAAACAACGCCCGTTCTTCCTCGCGGCGCTGTGTCAGATGGCTGGAAGGCGCGCCGTTCATCTTATTCCACATCAAAAACGCATCAGCGGCTTGCGCCATATTGCCCGCATTCACCTCGCGTAGAACCGTTGAATTTGTAAAATTTCCGCCGCCAATATTATAGGCAAGGGACACCATGGCGCTAAACGCGTTTTCACTGACAGGCCGCGTCAGTTTGCTTTTGACACCATTCTCAAAAGCCACCAAGTCACGGCGCAGATAATCTTCCGCCTCTTGTTCGGTAATCACCTGACCGGCTGTGACGCCAGCCGCATGGCCATAGCCGATCAGCCATTGCCCGCCAGGTCCTTGATAGGCGTCCAAACGTAATCCTTCAGACTCTTTGATAATGTCGATCGCTGCTTGATTGGTGCGCAGCATGCCGCTGGGAGGCGTCATAGGGGGCGCAGAGGCAGAGTGCGTCTCTGTGGGCGGGGCGGTGATGTCCGGTTCCGGTCCAAAAAGAAGCC
>JANQLI010000245.1 GCA_028280675.1 Alphaproteobacteria bacterium | reverse complement strand
AGAACTGGGCCCCGGTCCCTCCCGTTACATCAAAGAAACCCGAGACCATTCCCATTGCGTCCGTTACGGCACCTTCTTGGTCGGGGAAGTCCGCATCTGTGAGAACGTAGGTCGTGCCATACAGAGTGATCTGAAAGGAATCAAAGCTGCTCAAAGGGATTTGCGTATTCTCGTTGCCGGCACCGAGAAGGGAATCATCGATCACGAAACTTCCCGTGAAAGGCCCGCCGCCGCCGGGGTCCGTTTCCGTGAGAGTCACGATATGCGTGACAGGCACAGCGCCACCGGGCGAACTGAATAAGAACAGACTTGCCGCGACAAGTGCAAGAGTTACGATGGCGCTTGAGAGTGTTCTATTTTGTGCTTTAATCATGCGTCCCTCCCGTGATGCGTGATGGCGCCTGCCGTTCTACCTGCTTCACGCCGCTGGCGCCGCGCGAAGGCCATCCCCGCAAGACCCGCGCCGACAAGAACGAGCGTTGCAGGTTCAGGCACTTGCACCTCTGCGACGGGACCAACTGTCAGGCTTTGTTGGTCGCCCTTGAAAACGCCCATATTGATGAAGCCTTGTTGGATGGTGACGCCTGGGATCGTCGGCAAGGTAATGTCGAAATGCACACCGTCGAAAATGAATTGATTGAGCGGCTGCTCAAATTGAAAGATATGAATATATGTCGAAACGTTCGCCAGTACGAATTGCGCTGTCGGCGCCAAAATGGGAAGCCCAGCTTTATTCGTCAGAAACCCCGTCGGCGCAGGGCCAAGCGGCGGCGAGCTGGTGCTCAAAAAGTGAGCCGTTGAGAAACTGATCTCCATAAATCCACTGTTCGACGTGGCTTCCAAATGTTTCATGTCAGGAAAGACAATATCGATGCTCACCTGTTGACCATCGAAAGGCGTGCCGACAAGGTCGTTTGCAAATCCACTCGCCGATAGATCATGAACATTTGGGTATGTGGTGCCGACAGGGCCCGGATCGAAGGTGATGATGATCGCGGCGGCCGGACCGGCCATCACAAATGAGGCTAGCACAGCGACAATCGCATACGCCGCCAGCGCACGACATGCGCGCTGAATAGCTTTCAACAGTTGTCCCAATGTCTTGCCATGTCACCCCCACATGCCAATTCTGCCCTGCCGAGTCTTTAAAGAAAGACCAGGATAATATTGAGGCATTTGTCATCGTAAGACGATAGACACTTTATAATTATAATATGACATTTGGTATCGCAGCACCACACTTGTCCGTTTTGCGCGTAAGGGCATTCCAAGGCAAATGCAGAGTTGAAGTTGCGCTCTGCCGCCTCATGCAAGAGCGAAACAGAAATTTCGTGTGGAATTACTTAACCTTAACAAAAAGTCCGGTTTTGAGAGCGGGGCGATCGAATCCCCGTCTTATGGTTAATGCGCCCCACAAAAAAGACATCGTGGCCAAAAGACAAGCCCTCTGAGATGAACGCGCGCAAAGCAATTCGCCGCAAGGTTGTTTGCACAACCGAATCGCACAAGGACGCGACCTGTCACGGGCATCTGCACGGACACGCGTTTTGCCGGTGAAGGTGCCCGTAGACCGTCATCCACCGCCAGGTTTGATGTCGTTAATGCCCCAGGCGGCAAGTTTCATCTCAAAGGTCCACGGCGGATGGATTTTGGCAAGGTCTGCGAGATCTTCATTGCAGGCAAAGTCGTAGCCATTGCCCTTGTCATTGTACCACTCGGCATAGCGCAAGGGGTAGACCACTTCCTCGGTAAACAGACTCAGCATTTTCATCAACCACAGCGGAAACTGTTTATATCGAAACGTCGTGCCATGCTTGTTGTGCTGCGCGGCAATCGCCACAAGCTCATCCCCGGTCGAGGCGTTAGACGCAATGGAAAAATCCACGTTACGGAAAATATCCGCATAGGCGAAACACGTCCCGACCCATTTGCCGACATCCCGCACATCCACCCAATTAACAAGAAAATCGGGATTATTGATTCCCGGTAAATTGTTTTCCTTAATCATGGTTTTCGATAACGACGTGTCGCCGCGGAATTGCTGCGTATCGGTGTAATCGACACGGTGCATGGCATAGTAATAGGCCGGGCGATGAATGCAGGTGACGTTCAGGCCTTGGCCACGCAGAAAGTCTGACAGGCGCAACTTTTGATCGATCCACCATGGAATCTCCGGCGCATCATCGACAATCCCCGTCACCTTGTCGGTTGGAAAGATCAGCGTCACAACCTGCTGCACGGACGGAGTGGCTTTGAGCGCGGTTAATGACGCCATCACCTGACGCATACAGGCATTCCGCCCGCCAGCCGGGTCGTTGCCGTGATTGGTGATCTTTCCGGCTTTCGCAGTATTCGCCGTGACATACAACACAACGCCATCGCAGTCCGCAAAAGATGTCGTCAAGATTTCTGCCGAGGTCATATCGACGCCAGAGTGGATCGACAACACACCCGGCTCCTCCGCTTCGGTGCGTGTCAACAACGCGTCTAAGCGCGCCGCCGCTTGAGTGCCCGGCGTGCGATAAAGCGCGCGCACGCGAAACATGCGTGTCTTCACCAATTCTTCGACAATGGCGTAACACTCCCACCCTGTCGCACAGGTCACCGCAATGAGAGGGCGCTCGTTTAAAGGCAGGTTGCTTTTTAGTCCGCGCCCCGCCGCTTTGGCGTCAAGCACCGCATCGACCAGCCGTTTGTTTTTTGCCTTAATGGCCGCTTGCGCCATGTGCACGGCCGTATCCCGATCCATTGCGCGCCTCCCTTTTTGTTTTTGATTATCTGTGCTGTGCGGCGGGCCGCGCCTTACTCTTCAACGATCTGGTCGTGCCCCAAACGCTCCGCCAAGGTAAAGCCGATCCGGCGCGCCTCTTTGGTTTCCACTTGCTTCGGCATGGCAATCAACATGACGCTGATTTGCGAGAGATGTTGGATCAGTTCAACGGGCCGGTTCTCTCCCATTGAGCCATAGAAAATAATAAAGTCCGGCCCCCAATAACCAATATCTTCAATATGAAAGGCATCGCCTTCGCTAAAGCTGACAAGGCGGCCGCCGACCTCTTGATCATCATCGAGTTTCTTTTCAAAGTCGATGATGGTTTGCACCAGACGCGTATAGGCCCAGCGCGCCGGGTTTTGGCGATCTTTTGGCGGGACAAATTGTGCGGATATTTTCTTGGTTTGGTGGGGGGCGCTTATTTTGGCGTCGTCTTCACTCATCGACATCTACTCCCGGTGTCTCTCAAAAGAGGATTATTGCCCCCTTTCGGCCCGAGATGCAAATGATGCGGGGGATGACGGCTCCCTATTCCTGCGGACGCCAATAGCCCCAGTCTTTGTAGCGCCAGCGCGCGGGCATGAGATCGAAATACAGTAAGAAACACCGCGCCAGCGAATGCAGTGTCTTGCTGGCGCAGCCGCCCTCAAGACGGCGATGATCCGTCGCATAAACGCTTAAGTGCGGGTCAAACCGCGTTTTGTATCCGGCACGGGCAATGCGCCAAACCAGCTCTGAATCTTCATTACACGGAAGGTTGACATCAAATCCGCCAACCGCCTTCAGCGCGTCTTTGCGCACAACCATATTCGAGCCTGTCGCCGCCGGGATGCCCGCAAGATGGCTGAGGCCCTGCCCTTTGGCAATCATATCATAATAGGCGACGTAAGCATGCGCTGAACGTTTCGGTCCATAGAGCACCGCTTCATCATCCGCAGGATTAAAACAGTCAAAATAGCCGTCGGGAAAAATGACATCCGCATCGGTAAAGAGCAGCCATGGTGTCTGCGCCACATTGGCGCCAATTTGACGCGCCGCGCTGATATTACACGCTTCGTTGATGATCACTGTGTGATGCGGACGCAGGCGATTGATTTTTTCGCACGTGTCATCGTCACTGGCATCGACAACAACTAACGCGACATCTTCCGGAATCGAAGAAAGGAACGCGCTCATATTGTCCGACTCATTTTTGGTCGGCACGATAATGGTGAGATCCTGCATGTGTATCATACGCCAGCTCATGTGATCGTGATGATGGTCAAGACGATTCTCCGGTATGCCGCACCTCGGAATCCCCGCATGTGCACAGGACCATAGGCAAGAAGATGAAATCTGACCAGAGAGAGCAGAAGCAAATGCGGAAAGTTTCATCCAAATGTCACACAACTCGGCCATAGAGGGCCGTGTTCACGCCAGCACAACCCCATTAGGTCGGCTGACCATTCATGCGAGCATTCTTGACGCAATCTCTCAGCGAAAAAGTCCGTCAACGGATTCTCTATGTGTGGCAGGACAAACGCTTTCACCTTCTGCTTCGCGCCTTCTGCACTGTGGGCTTGATCGCGTGGTGTTTGGACCGCTTTTGGAGCAATGACATTCTGACATCGCTTGTGCGCGCCGATTTACGCTTTTTGCTTTTTTCTTTTGCCGTCTCACTAAGCACGCAATTGATCTGGGGGGTGCGGTGGCATTTTGTGCTGGCTGAGCTGCACTATCGCATTGCACCGCTGCGCCTGGCGCTGGTCAATTTAATGTCGCAAGGCGCCGCCTTGATTTCGCCAGGCACTGTCGGCGCAGATATTGTCCGCGCCCATTGCAATCAAAAAGACGGCGTTCCATTGAAACAAGCGTTCGTTAGCATTTTCATTGACCGGTTTTTCGGCTTTGCCGGTCTCTTTGTTCTCGCCATTGGCGCCAGTCTATGGCTGAGCTCCAACGCCATGCCGTTCTGGCAGTTGGTGTTTATCCTCGTTGGCGGATATGGACTGCTCTATATTGCGCTGCATCTCCCAGAAACCGTGAAACAGCAGATTGAACAGCGCTTGCAATCATGGTCCATGAAGCATCATCTCGACGACATCTGGCGCGCCTTTGTGGCCTTTAAGCGCTCTCTGAAACACCCCTTGTTTCTGTCGCGCCAAGTTGCGTTATCTATTTTGATCCAAGCCCTGCACGCCACCACCGCCATGCTGATTGCCTTGGCCTTTGACATCTCCATCGCCTGGGTGACGTGTTTGATGGTGATCCCGCTCGTCTCTATCGTCAGTTCGCTGCCGGTGAGCATCAATGGATTGGGGGTGCGGGAAACCGCGCTGGTTCTGTTACTGACCGAACTTGGTTACGCCTCGGAAGATGGCCTATTGATCGCATTGGTGATGACAGCAGAACTATATCTTGTGTCCGCCATTGGGGCCGCCGTCGCCATATCACGCGGCATTGAGCTGCGCGAGAAAAGCGCACAGCACTAACGCATTTTAGGCCAGCTTGGTGGTGTTCGCCGCGTCGTAATTCTTACCGAATGCTTGGAACACGGTGCGCACAATGCTGGGCGCATTCAGGCCCGCTTGCTCATACATCTTGTGTGGCGTGTCATGATCGATAAAGATGTCCGGTAAGATCATCGGCCGCACTTTACAGCCATGATCCAGCAACCCATCCATCGCCATGAATTGCAGCACATGCGCGCCAAAACCACCAATCGCGCCCTCTTCCAACGTGATCAGCACCTCGTGATCGCGCGCAAGGCGCCGCCCCAAATCTTCGTCAAGCGGTTTACAAAAGCGGGCATCGGCCACGGTGGTGGCGAGCCCTGACGCATCCAACTCGTCCGCAGCTTTTAATGCTTCCGCAAGATGCGCGCCAAAGCTCAAGATCGCGATCTTTGCGCCTTCCTTGACAATACGCCCTTTGCCGATCTCCAACACATCGCCTTTTGCGGGCAAGTCAACGCCGACGCCTTCGCCGCGCGGATAACGGAACGCAGACGGGCGATCGTCAATACTAGCCGCTGTCGCCACCATATGCATGAGCTCGGCTTCATCGGCGGCGGCCATCACCACCATATTGGGCAGCGACGCGAGATACGTCACATCAAAAGACCCGGCATGGGTCGCGCCATCGGCGCCGACAAGACCGGCCCGGTCAATGGCAAACCGCACGGGAAGACTCTGTAACGCCACATCATGCACCACTTGATCATAAGCGCGCTGCAAAAAGGTCGAATAAATCGCCGCGAACGGTTTATAGCCTTCGGTGGCCAGACCGGCTGCAAAGGTCACCGCATGTTGTTCGGCAATGCCGACATCAAAGGTGCGATCCGGGAAAGCGTCACCAAACTTATCAAGGCCGGTCCCTGACGGCATCGCCGCATTGATGGCGACAATTTTTTCATCGTCCTCCGCTTCGGCGATCAAACCTTTGGCGAACACACTGGTGTAAGACGGTGCTTTCGGTTGGCTTTTATTTTGTGCGCCGGTGACCACATCGAAGGCCGAAACACCATGATATTTATCGTCCGCTTGTTCCGCGGGTTCATAGCCCTTGCCCTTTTGCGTGACGCAATGAATCAACACCGGGCCTTCTT
>JANQLI010000197.1 GCA_028280675.1 Alphaproteobacteria bacterium | reverse complement strand
ATCCTTCGCAATGTCTTCACCGAAGGTGATTCCTGGTTCCGCACCGGCGATCTTGTGCGCCAAGACGACGAAGGCTATTTCTATTTTGTAGACCGCATTGGCGACACCTTCCGCTGGAAAGGCGAGAATGTCGCGACCAGTGAAGTGTCCGAAGTCATCTCTGTGTTTGATGGCGTCAAAGAAGCCAATGTCTATGGCGTGTCTGTGCCCCATTGCGATGGCCGCGCCGGGATGGCGTCACTGGTTGTAGATGCGCAATTCAATCTGTCGGCGTTTCACGCTTATGTCCGTGAAGAATTGCCCGATTATGCGGCGCCGATTTTTTTGCGGCTGCAAGCGGAACTGGATGCGACCAGCACGTTTAAGCCGCGCAAAGTGGATTTGGTGAAAGAGGGGATCGATCCCACCGTCATTGCCGATGATCTTTATGTGGCGCATCCCGATGAACACTCTTATGTGCGGCTTGATCGGGCGTTGCATCAGGCCATTGAAACAAAAGTGCTGCGGTTTTAAACCGCACGCGCACTATGGTCATAGTTTCATTTGACACGAATCAGGGAACGGGTTACTGCCAAAGCTATGGTAGCGAAAGCACGCGATTACGAAAAAATTTACCGTAAATTCGGCTCATCGATTTCTGAGAAATACGATTGCGGCCGCATTTGCGCGCCGTTAAATGGCGGACAGCCTGTCTGTTGCACCACCGATCATGCGGTGCCGATTGTCACCAATCATGAATGGAAACTTCTGCAAAAACGCACCGACCTTTGGTATAAACTGAAACCGAAAGATAAAGCCGCCAAAGAGATTGTCGCTGACCTGCCAGACAATTGCCGGGCGGTGGAGTGCAAAGGCGCGGCCCATTGCGAACGGCATAATCGCACGCTGGCGTGCCGGGCCTTTCCGTTCTTTCCTTATTTCACCAAAGAGAAAGAGTTGATCGGTCTGTCCTATTATTGGTTGTTTGAAGACCGCTGTTGGGTGATTTCCAATCTGCAAATTGTCGATCAAGCCTTTATCGATGAGTTTATCTGGACCTACGAATATCTGTTCAGCAAAGACGACGATGAGCTTGAGGCCTTTCTCGAGCAATCGCAAAGCATGCGCAAAGTGTTCTCGCGCTGGAACAGACCCATTCCCATTATCGCCCGGGATGGGTCGTTGTTAAAAGTGCTGCCCAAATCCAAGGGCAAGATCGTGCCGGCCAAGCTGAGCGATTTTAAAAAGCATGGGCCGTTCAAATCCGACAAAGCCTACCGGGACGAGATCAAGCTCGAAGGCGGGAAAGCCAAAGGCAAAACCCTGAACCCTGATTGGTCGATCAAGGATTGGTGGAATCACGATTAACCGCCACACTCTGAAATCATACCACCCGGTCGGTCTTTTCCAATGTGCGGTTGGGCCGAGGGCCAGCCGCGCACCCCATAAAGCGGATCGATATAGTCGCGCTCCATCACAGTTTGACAATAGGGCACAGTTTGACAATAGGGCACAGTTTGACAACAGGGTATGACAATGAACAAACAAAGCGATGTGAAAACCATTCACGAATTTTTGGCTGACAATCCGAATGTGGATGTCTCCAAGCAATGGGAGCGCATGTGGGATATCCACGGCAAAATCGCCGACCGGATTATCAACACATTGGGCTGCTCTTTACACCCGGTTTCCGAAGGCGCTGAATATTACCAATCGCCTGATGAAAGCATGGAAGGGGCCTTTTTCGGATATACGGGCGGGGATGTGGACTGGTTTGTGCGTTCGTGGATCGGTAATCGCAAAGCCAGCATCATCGATATGAATATTAATGTGTGTTTGAGCCAGCGCATTCGCGTGCCCAATTTGATGATCATTTTTGGTACCGTGCCCAACATGCTGTTCTATGCGGATTATGTCTCGCGCGTCGATGTCAAGTATGACGAAGCCTATATGGATCAATATTATGAAGGCGACGCCAACCAGGACTATCTCGACTTCCGCGCCAACACCGATTTCGTCTGGTCGGCCAGCCATGGCCCAGCGATCCGCGGCATGCAATCGCCAGTTTGCTCAAGCTACATCACCGATCTGACAGACGAGCACATTGATCAGTGTGAAGCCTATTTGCAAAAGTTCGTTGATCGGTGGTTCACATGGATTGACGAAGCCGAAGAGGTCCCGATGGATGAGCGCGATGCTCAGCAAGATTATGACTTCACTTATCGCGATTACACCAACCGCAAGGACCCGATGAACGTGATCCCGCAGCGCGTGTTTGGTGAGGAGCAAGCCCAGTTCATGGTCGACCGCCGCGGCGGCAAAGTGCAAATGGAGGCGGACCGCGGCAAGTGGCTCAAGTGACAAACTTGTCGCTTGTCATCCCGGACAACACCCCTTCCTTGACCCTTCGAGACGGTGCTGCGCCCCTCCTCAGGATGAAGGAAAGGGGTGAATCCAGGGCCTTCATGGTGAGCGCTTGCCCCGGGCTTGAACCGGGGGCGCAGACACGTCAGGTAAGCATATCGTGAAGCAAGACGACATTGCAGCGAAAGCAAAAATTCTTGTGCGTAGACCTCGTGATGATGTCTTCAACGCATTTATTGATCCAGACATGATGAGTCAGTTCTGGTTCAGGCGGGAAGATGAGGGCCTCAGACAAGGTGAAACCGTCACTTGGTTCGTTGGCGACGCGCCAGACGCTTTTGAGATTGAGGTTCGCGTAAAAGTGATTGAGCCGCCCTCTCGCATCAACATTGCGTGGGGGCACGGCGCACAGTTTACGAATGTAACGTGGATTTTTGAGGAGCATTGTTCTGATGTCACGCGGCTCGTGATCGAGGAGCGCGGCTTTGTTGGATCGCGCGAAGAGATCGTTTCTCAGGCCCTTGACTCCACATGCGGTTTTAATCAAGTCATTGTCGCTCTGAAGGCGCTTCTCGAACATAATGCGACGATTAACATCGTGGCGGATCACATCTAACAGTCCGCTTCGGGTTAGGAGCTGACATTTTATGCAAGACCGGTTACACTTGCGAAATTAGCCAAAAGCGGACGTTTTAACTGAGACTTTCGGAAGGTAATTCAGTTGAAGCAAAGGTGATATTTTTGTTAGTAGCATGAGAACATTATTAGCTTTCATCATTGCCCCCCTGTCTATAGGAGCGATAGCGTTTGGTTTAACTTTCGCTATTACTGGCCTCAATTATTTCACTTTGGGCGCTACACTTATTTTTACAATATACGCATATGTGGTAGCACTGATATTTGGTTTGCCACTATACCTACTTCTTAAAAAGCGTATAGCAGGCCGATACAGTTCTTATGTAAAAGCAGCAGTCATACTATCAGTGGTATCAATTCTAAATTATTCAGTAATCCCACTTTATGACAGGTTTACTACTTATCCGAATTGGTCTCCGAGTTGGACGACTTTAATATCGCTTCTGCTGGAAGGATCAGTTTATCCCATCCTTCTCAGCTTATTTGCCGTTTCAATCTTTTGGATTATTGTCAGACCTGATCACAGTTCAAATAAGCCTGAGAACCAATAATGTGCAGGTCCGTTTCGGGTTAGGAGCTGACGTCTGCTCTGACTCTAAAAGCGCACTTTGATATGCGCGATGATCTGCGGTCTCGGTGTCATTCCCGCGTAAGCGGGAATCCAATGGCATAACGGTCTTTTCTGCGGATGCTGTGAAGCCAATGGATCTCCGGTTCTGCGGCCGCGCCTCTCTAAGGCGCATCCTTGACCGAAGATGACATCCAGGCCGACAGTAAAAGGCCACACCGCCCAACACGTTTGTGTGAAATCCGTCAGAAATTGCGTCTTTTCACACGCCTTTGTGCTAGAATGGCGGCTATGGGATGTGGGATAGTCTCTACAAATCGCAAAGGAGGGAAAGATCACATGCGGATGACATTCATCACAAGCCTCTGCGCGCTCGGCGCTCTCTCAACAGCAGCCTGGGCAATGGCTGAGACAAGCGAACGGCAACCCCCTGAAGAGCTTGCAAAATACACGGTGACAGGCGAGACCGAAAGTTGCTTGTCCTTGACCAGCATTCGGCAAAGCAAGCCCCTGGATGATTACAACATTTTGTTCATGACGCGCGGCGGTGACACCTATTTGAATCAACTGTCATCGCGGTGCTCAGGGCTTGGCTTTGAAAAATCGTTCACCTATGCGACCTCGCTCAACAAACTCTGCAATACGGATATTATCCGTGTGATCAGCACTGGGGGCGGCGGCACATTCACCCGCGGGTCATGCGGTCTAGGCACCTTTGAAAAGGTCGAGGAAAAACCAGACGCACCTGACGCTGGGTGACAGCGAAGACAGATCGCACATGCGCTGATCTTACGTGGCGATGCGCGGCAACACCTCGTGATCAATCCAGTCTAGGCGGGAGTCTGTCACGCCTTCAGCCGTGACAGCGCGCGCCGTGTCTAAAAGCTGCAGGGCGTCTTCTTTGTTGAGCCCGCTCAAGCGGATAAGCGCGTATGTCACCATACCCGTCCTGTGAATGCCCGCAGAACAATGCATATAAAATGTCGCCTGTTCACAGGATTGCAGGTCGGTGAAAAGCGCCGCGATATGTTTTGCAAAGTCAACGGGATCGAGTTTGGTGATATTCGCCGTGCCAAAGGGGAGATGTCTGCACGTTAGGCCCGCTTTGCGCGCTAAGCTTATGAGGGGCGCGGCCCCCTCACTCTCGCCTAAAATCGTGACAAGATGAGTCACCCCTGTGTCTTTCAGCTCCGCAAAGCTTTTCTTTTTGGGCCGGGGCCCAATGCGTATGGTGCAGTCACAGAGACGTATGCCTGTTGATGGGGCCGCCATTCTTGCTCCTCTCGCCTCTACGTCATTTGCATGGTGTGGTGCAGCGCCCCCATATACCTTTTCATGTCACGCGCCACAAGGGCGGCGCATACATGCGCAGATGACACCGCCCGCCATGTTCACCCCAACACATCCTTCATGAGATCGGCAATGCGCGCAATGTCGTCGGGGTCTGCGTTACTCACCTCGCGGTACCAGGTATGCCGTTCGGGGATTTTGATGGTCGCATCAATGCCCATTTGTTCGGACTGAATGGGAAAGCCGAGATCGATATTGGGCGCGGACGGATCATCGACAAAGGCCTGACCCGATCTGTTCATGATCGTGTCGGAGACGGGCTGCACGCGGGTCATGATCGCCCATTCGACACTGTTAAGGTCGTAGGGATTGACATCCGGTCCGACAACGACCACCACTTTCGCCGTGCGGCCCCAGCGCCCGGATGCGCCCCACACCGCATGAATGATATATTTGCCAAACTCCGTATGCGGCTTATCGGCGCCATCGACGTTGAGCTGCACAATATACATCATGTTCGGCGTCACCACCACGTCTTGCACTTCCGGGCATTTGTTTTGCAAATCCGATAGCACTTCGCCTTCCACCGGCAGCATGCCGATATAATTATGATCAAAGGGCGGCACCATTTCGATGGTCGCATGCCACATCGGGTTTTTGCGGTGGGTGATGCAGGTCACTTCCATCACCGGCAAGGTTTGCGCCGTGTCGTAATAGCCTGCGACATTAGAATGCCAGCCAATGGTTTCTTCATGATCGAAATGCAAAAGCCCTTCGAGTATATATTCGGCGGTTGCAGGCGCCGTCAGGTCTACCGTCTCGCAAGCGACCACATCCATCGGCGCGCTGCGAAGGCCCCCGGCAAAGGCCATTTCATTCGCGCCATAAGGCACGCCGGTGGCGGATGCTGTATGCAGCGCCGGGTCGCAGGAGCAAGCAAAGGCGACCTCAAGCGGTTTGCCCTGGCGCTGCGCTTTGTTGAGGTGAAAGCCGATATGGTTCATCGGCGGATTCCAAAACGCATAGACCGCCATTTTATTTTTCGCGAGGTCAGGTGGATAGGTTTTGCCGTCCGGATGGCTGGCGCCGCCAAACAGCACTGTGCGGTACCAACCGGCATTGACGCTGCCATCCTCTGGGTCTTTGGAAATGCCAATGCCATTGGTGATATAGGCCGGGCCTTCTTTGCCAAACCACACATGGGGGATTTGTTTGGTGACATCAATATCATCGCCGCTAATGATCACATCTTTACACGGCGCATCCTTGGCATCGATCACATTCGGCGCATGCCAGCGCGACTGATCGGCGAGGATGTCAGAGAGATATTGCTTCGCCTTGCGCGGGTCGCGCTGGCCGATGGTCATGGCGGTGCGTTGCCGCGTGCCATAGGGGTTAAACACCATCGGCACGTCTGGTGTGTTATAGTTTGTCAGGTTATTCAGCACGATAGCGATGTTGCGATTGTCATCGTCATGCACATAGCGCATCAAGGCTTGCAGGTCTTTGTTGAAGAGCCCAGCATCGAGCGGCACATCGCTGTGCTTGAGTTGCCCCTCGCGCTCAAGCAGGTCTAAAAACTCCCGCATGTCAGTAAAAGCCATAGCCACGCTCCCTCTTGTTTCAGGTCAGACTAAGGGAAAGTCGCGCAAGGTGATGCTGATAATATGACGCTGTTCACTGTTTGATTGGAAAGGATCCCATGTCCTCTCTCCTTCGAGACGCCTGCCTTCGCTTGCGCTACGGCACGGCTCCTCAGGATGAAGGACATGGTGAAAGCAGGCCTTCATGGTGAGGGCGCAATCCCATCGCAGATGGTATTGCGTGTCTCGAACCATAGAAGGCCGTTGGCGCGATGATGTTGTGTTTGTCTCTTCTGGATTTTTGCAACACATGCGGGGTGATGCGCTTACACATTCTCTTCCGCAAACGCGGTGATGGGCAAAGCATCACCGGTATTGATCAGCAATGATTGTGCGCGTAAGAACCGGCGTAGGCCCATGGGGCCCATGCGCGAGCCGCCCATGCCGGATTTTTTAAACGAGTTCTTTTCCGCGCCGTGGAACATGGATGTCAGACCGCCATCATTGATGCTGATCGCGCCTGCTTCCAACTGCCCGGCGACGGCAATCGCTTCTTCCTCGGTGGCGGCGAGCACAGCGGCGCTGAGGCCGAACTCGGACTCATTCGCCATCGCAATCGCCTCCTCCACACTATCGAACGGGATGAGCGGAATGATCGGGCCAAAGGTTTCGTCGGTCATCACTTTCATATCGGGTGTGACGCCGGTCAGCACCGTGGGCGCGAGATAAGACCCGCCGTCAATATCGACAATTGCGCCGCCACTTTCAATGGTTGCGCCTTTCGCCACCGCGTCCTTGATCTGCCCACGGAGGATCTCGACCTGTTGGTCAAAAATGATCGGTCCTAAAATGCCTTTGTGACGGTCCGGCGCATTGAAGGCGACGTCGCCTGCTTTTTCGATAAGGCGCGTCCGCACAGCGTCATAGATGCTGCGCGCCACATAGACCCGTTCGATGGACTGACAGGCATGGCCAGTGCCGATGCACGAGGCGCGCAGCGCCAGGGTGGCGGCTTTGTCGATGTCGGCCGAGTCTAGAATGATTAATGGGTCTTTGCCGCCAAGCTCCAGGAACGCCGGGATAAAGTTTGTCATCGCTTGCATGCCGACTTTGCGCCCCGTGGCGACCGAGCCTGTGAAGCACACCGCATCGGCGAGATCGATCAGCGCCGCGCCGGTTTCGCCGCCGCCTTGCACAATGCGCAGGACAGTGTGCAGTTCCGGCACGGCTTCAATGCTTTTCATCAGGGGATCGATAAAGCGCGGCGTCACTTCGCTCGGCTTGACGATAACGGCGCAGCCTGCAAGCAGCGCGGGGATCACATCGATCAGCGCCAGGGTGAGGGGGAAATTCCACGGCGTGATGTCCGCGACAAGGGCGTAAGGCACCAGATTGGTTTCATAACGAATATGGGGCAA